>JAVHXR010000069.1:3106-9662 GCA_031119515.1 Propionicimonas sp. | reverse complement strand
GCCGTACCTCGAGCGCGCCTGGGCGGGCGCGCTCACCCTGATCCTGATCGTGATGCTGCTCAACCTGATCGGCCGCCTGATCGCCGCCCGCTTCGCGCCCAGGACGGGCCGCTGATACCCGAGGAGACCCGTGTCCAAGCGCATCGACGTCACTGACCTGAACGTCTACTACAGCAAGTTCCGCGCCGTCGAGGGCGTCACGATGACCATCGAGCCACGCTCGGTGACCGCGTTCATCGGCCCCTCCGGCTGCGGCAAGTCCACCTTCCTGCGCACCCTCAACCGGATGCACGAGGTGATCAACGGCGCCTACGTCGAGGGCGAGGTGCTGCTGGACGGCGAGAACCTGTACGGCCCCGGCGTCGACCCGGTGCGGGTGCGGCGCCACATCGGGATGGTCTTCCAGCGCCCGAACCCGTTCCCGACGATGTCGATCCGGGAGAACGTCCTGGCCGGGATCACCCTCAACAACTCCCGGCTGTCCCAGCGGGAGCGGGACGACCTGGTCGAGAGCTCGCTGCGCGGCGCCAACCTCTGGGAGGAGGTCAAGAACCGGCTCACCCTGCCGGGTTCCGGCCTGTCCGGCGGGCAGCAGCAGCGCCTGTGCATCGCCCGGGCGATCGCGATGCAGCCCGACGTCCTGCTGATGGACGAACCGTGCTCCGCGCTCGACCCGATCTCCACGCTGGCGATCGAGGACCTTATCCACGAACTCAAGGAGACCTACACCGTCGTCATCGTCACCCACAACATGCAGCAGGCCGCCCGGGTGTCCGACACCACGGCGTTCTTCAACATCGCCGGCACCGGGTCGCCAGGCAAGCTGATCGAGATGGGGCCGACCGACAAGATCTTCTCCACCCCGGACGTGAAGGCCACCGAGGACTACATCTCCGGCCGCTTCGGGTGAGCCGAACGGCCGGCTGCACGTCCCGTCCGTCCTGCCTCCGGGCCCCCGCCCGGCCCGGGCCGGGCGGGCACGAAGCGGTTTCGCATCCCAACTAGACTTCACGCGTGAGTGGCGCAGGATGGTACCCAGATCCCGGAAAACAACCGGGGATGTACCGCTATTGGACGGGTACCGAATGGACGGCGGCGATCACCGCCAACCCCGCGACCACCCCGCCTCCCACCGGCCCGGCGACCCAGGCCCCGGTCCCGCCGGCCCCCCAGCAGCCCCGCAAGCTCGGCTGGTGGCTGGGTGGCACCGCGGCGGTGGTCGCGCTCCTGCTCGTGCTGTGGCTGGTCGCCCAGAACATCGGCAGCATCGTCAACGGCACCCCCGACCCGACGACCTCCCCGGCGAGCAACCCGACGCAGAACGTCTGCCCGGCCCTCGACCCCGACCAGAGCACGGAGCCGCCGCCGCAGCGCAATGACGGCAGGGTGCACGGCGGGAAGATCTCCTACCCGATGCTGGAGTCGCCCTGGGGTCCGGTGTCGGGCGACAACCGCGTCCCGTTCGCCCGCGACGTCGCAGAGCAGAGCGTGATGGTGCAGGAGAACTACGACGGCGCCGGCGCCAGCTGGGTGGCGTCCGTCCTGGTCTCGGAACTGGTCGCAGGTGACGGCTTCTTCAGCCCCAAGGAGGGCTCGGAGATCGTGATGCGCTGCGTGGTCGGGAGGTTCTACGGCGACGCGGTGGTCGATCGCCAGGACCTGGTCTCGAAGGCGATGAAGGTCGACGGCCACGACGCCTGGGTGGTCGAGTCCCAGCTCAGCTTCGACATCCCCAACCTCGAGACCAAGGGCGAACTCGCGATCGTGGTGGTGGTCGACACCGGCGTCGAGTCGGCGTCGCTGTACTACGCCTCGATCCCCGACACCGTCCCCGACCTGGTCGACGACGCCCGCTGGGTGCTGGACAACCTCAAGGTCGACGCCTGAGTCGAGCCCGGCTCACCCCCGTGAGCACTGGCGCCCCACACCCTCACGCCACACACGCCGGGCAGCAGTCGACGCCGTCGGCGGTCAGGTGCCCGGGGCTCGGTGCCGGTCAACCCGGCCGCCCACCCAAGCTGTGAACACGCGCGCCGCCACACCCCTGCGGTCACAGCTTGCGTCGACCCGCCGTACAAGCTGTGAGTTGGGGCGCCCCCAGACCCCTGCGGTCACAGCTTGCGTCGACCCGCCGCACAAGCTGTGGGCGGACGGCGGACACGCCCCTCGACTGTCGGGTGACCTGCGTCGCCGGGAGCGACCCTCTGGACAGGGGCACTAGCGTGCCGCCATGGATCGCACAGCCCGCTGGGAGCGCGCCGCGGAGTGGCCACTCACCCTCGTCGCCCTGATCTTCCTGATTGCCTACGCCTTGCCGATCGCCGTCCCGGCGCTCCCGGCCTGGGCGCTCAACGCCTGCGAGGTGGCCATCTGGGCTGCCTGGGCGGTCTTCGTCGTCGACTACCTGACCCGGCTCGTTCTGTCCGGCAACCGCCGCAGGTTCGTCACCTCGAACCTCCTCGACCTGGCCGTCGTCCTGCTTCCGATGCTGCGCCCGCTCAGGCTGGTCCGGCTGCTCGCGCTGGTGTCGATCCTGCACCGGACCGCGCTGAAGGAACTGCGGGGACGGGTTGCGGTGTACACCGCCGGCGGCGCCGCGCTGCTGGTGCTCGTCGGCGCGCTCGCCATCACCGACGCCGAGCGATCCGAGCCCGGCGCCAACATCACGACCCTCGGCGACGGGCTCTGGTGGGCGCTGGCCACGATGACCACCGTCGGCTACGGCGACCGGTTCCCGGTCACGACGACCGGACGGTTCGTCGCGGCCGGGCTGATGGTCGGCGGGATCGCCCTGCTCGGGGTGGTGACGGCGACGATCGCGTCCTGGCTGGTGCAACGGGTGAGCGAGGTGACCGAGTCCGAGGAGGCCGCGACCCGGGCTCAGGTCGACCTGCTGGCCAGGGAGGTCGCCGGGCTGCGCGCGGAACTCGCCGCGCAGGCCGACGAGCGCCGGCGGCTGCCGGGCGCCTGACTGACAAGCTGTGAGCTGAGGCGCCTCCACACCCCTGGGGTCACAGCTTGGATGACCCGGCCGCGCAAGCTGTGAGCTGAGGCGCCCCCAGACCCCTCAGCTCACAGGTTGTGGATCACTTCGTGGAGAAGGCGGCGTCGAAGGCCGCCCCTGGGGCCTCCCACAGGCGGGAGCGGACGAACTCGAGCGCCTCGGGCGCGCCGCGGAGCCGGTCCATCCCGGCGTCCTCCCACTCCACCGAGATCGGGCCGGAGTAGCCGATGTGGTTGAGCATCCGGAAGCAGGCCTCCCACGGCACGTCGCCGTGCCCGACCGAGACGAAGTCCCAGCCTCGCCGTGGGTCCGCCCACGCCAGGTGGGAGCTCAGCCGGCCGTTGCGGCCGTTGAGGTTCTTCTTGGAGTCCTTGGCGTGGACGTGGTAGATCCGGTCGGCGAAGTCGAGCAGGAACGCGGCCGGGTCCAGGTCCTGCCACACCATGTGGCTCGGGTCCCAGTTGATGCCGAGTTCGGGCCGGTCGATCTCGGCGAGCATCCGCCTGGTCGTCCAGTAGTCGTAGGCGAGTTCGCTGGGGTGCACCTCGGCGGCGAACCTCACCCCGCACTCGGCGAAGACGTCGAGGATGGGGTTCCAGCGCGCCCTGAAATCGTCCCACCCGGCATCGACCATCGCCTGGCTGGCCGGCGGGAACATCGCCACGTACTTCCAGATCGCCGAGCCGGTGAAGCCGACGACGGTCTTCACCCCGAGCCGCCGGGCGGTGCGGGCAGTGTTCTTCATCTCCTCGGCGGCGCGCTGCCGTACCCCCTCGGGGTCACCGTCGCCCCACACCACGTCCGGCAGGATGTCGCGGTGCCGGGCGTCGATCGGGTCGTCGCAGACGGCCTGGCCCTTGAGGTGGTTCGAGATCGTGAACACCTTCAGGCCGTACCGCTCCAGGATCGCGAGCCGGTCGGCGATGTAGTCGTCGTCCGTGGCGCCGCGCCAGACGTCCAGGTGGTCGCCCCAGCAGGCGATCTCGAGACCGTCGAAGCCCCAGCCGGACGCCAGCCGCGCCACCTCCTCGAACGGCAGGTCGGCCCACTGGCCGGTGAACAGCGTGACGGGTCGTGCCATGACCCCTTCCTTTCGTTTCTCGTGGATGTGGCTAGACGTCGAGCCAGACGCCGCTGGAGGCCGCGGACCGCTCCACCGCATCCAGCACCCGCTGGACGTGCAGGCCGTCGTCGAAGGACGCCTCCGGCTGCCGGCCGGCGGCGATCGCGGTCACCAGGTCGAGCACCTGGTGGGTGAAGCCGTGCTCCCAGCCGATGATGTGGCCGGCCGGCCACCAGGCGCTGTAGTACGGGGTCTCGGGTTCGGTGGCCAGGATCCTGCGGAAGCCGGCCTCGGGCGCGGGGAGGCGGTTGTCGAAGAAGTGCAGGACGTTGAGCTCCTCCAGGTTCCAGAACAGCGCACCGTCGGAACCGCTGACCTCGATGGTGAGCGCGTTCTTGCGTCCGGTGGCGAACCGGGTCGCCTCGTAGGACGCCAGCGCGCCGCCGGCGAACCGGCCAAGGAACCAGGCGGCGTCGTCCACCGTGACCTCGCCGTAGCCCTCCCCGGCGGTGGCGCCGGCCAGCCCCGTCCCCGCGGCTTGGAGCGGTCGGGTCCTGACGAATGTCTCCAGCGTCCCCGAGGTGGCCACCACCCGCTCGCCGAGCAGGAACTGGGAGAGGTCGAGGATGTGGGCACCGATGTCGCCCAGCGCGCCCGAGCCGGCCTTGTCCTTCTGCAACCGCCAGGCGAGCGGGACGCCCGGGTCGGCGATCCAGTCCTGCTGGTAGGCGGCCCTGACCTGCCGGACGGTGCCCAGCCGTCCGTCGGCGATCAGCTGTCGCGCCAGGGCGACAGCGGGCACCCTGCGGTTGGTGAAGCCGACCATCGCGAAGACGCCCTGCCGGGCGGCCCGCGCGGCGGCCGCCGCCATCGCCTCCGCCTCGGCGACCGTGTTGGCGAGCGGCTTCTCGCACAGCACGTGCTTGCCGGCGTCGAGCGCCGCGATCGCGATCTCGGCGTGGGAGTCGCCGGGGGTGCAGATGTCGATCAGGTCGATGTCGTCGCGCGCCACCAGCGCCCGCCAGTCGGTCTCGGCTCCGTCCCACCCCAGTTCGGCTGCCGCAGCAGTGGTACGCGCGGGGTCGCGACCGCACACCGCCGTCATCCCGATCCGCAGCGGCAGGTCGAAGAAGTGCGGGGCGGTCCGCCAGCCCTGGGAGTGTGCCCTGCCCATGAAGGCATAGCCCACCATGCCCACGTTGAGCCGTGGTTTGTCAGACATGAAAGCTCCATTCAGTGCTGCGTGTGCCTCCTGGCGCCGGTCGGCCAGGTCGCAGGGACGGTTCCGCGTCCGGGACACGGAACCGTCCCCGCGAACCGCGGTGCCGGCGGCGGGTGGTCAGGACTCGAAGGCGGTCGGCAGGTACTGCTCGACGTTCTCGGCGGTCACGACCGGGGCGTACAGCGTGATCTTGCGGGGCACCTCGACCTCGACCAGGTCGGCCAGGGCCTTGCCCTGAACCACCAGCCGGGCGAGCCGGATGCCGTCCGCGGCCTGGGTCGACGGGTAGATGACGGTGGCCTTCAGGACGCTGTCACCGGACTGGATCTCGCGCATCGCATTGGCCGAGCCGGCGCCGCCGACCATGAAGAACTCGTCGCGTCCGGAGTTCTTGATCGCCTGCATCACGCCGACGCCCTGGTCGTCGTCGTGGTTCCAGATCGCGTCGATCTTCGGGGCTGCCTGCAGCAGGTTCGCTGCCGCCTGCTCGCCGCCCTGCACCGTGAAGTCGGCCGCGACCCGGTTGGAGACCTTCAGGCCGCAGTCGCCCAGCGCCGCCGCGAAGCCGTCCGAGCGATCCTTGGTGAGCGGAAGGTTGTCGATGCCGGCGATCTCGGCGATCACCGCGTCGGACTTCCCGCCGAGCTGCTCGCAGATGTAGGTGCCGGCCGACATGCCCATGCCGTAGTTGTCACCCAGGATCGTCGCCCGGGCGGCGAACGGGGAGTCGAACTCCCGGTCGACGTTGATCACGGTGATGCCGGCCTGCATCGCCTTCAGGGCGACCGGGGTGAGCGCGGCGCCGTCGAAGGGCAGCAGGACGATCGCGTCCACCTTGTCGTTGATGAAGGTCTCGATCTGGCTGATCTGCAGGTTGACGTCGTTCGTGCCCTCGGCGACCTTCAGCTCGACGTCACCCCACTTCGCCGCCTCGGCCTGGGCCGAGGACGTGATGGCGCCCATCCAGCCGTGGTCGGCAGCCGGGGCGGAGAAGCCGATCGTCACCGTGTCGCCGAGTTCGTCGTTGCCGCCCGGGGCCGCCGGCGCGGTCGCCGGAGCGTCGGTGCCGGGAGCGGTGGCGGACGGGGTGGGAGCGGCGCCGGTGCAGGCGCTGAGGCCGAGGACCAGCGTGAGGGTCGCGCCGACGGCGAGCCCGGTGCGGACCAGTGGGGTGAGAGACATCGGGATTCCTTTCGTTGACTGACTTCGTTGTCTTGACGTGCGCGCGGACGGTCAGGACCGGCTGCGCTGGGCGACGTGCTGCTGG
>JAVHXR010000069.1:0-3096 GCA_031119515.1 Propionicimonas sp. | reverse complement strand
GAGCAGCACGGCGCCGATGATGATCGCGCCCTTGGCGATCTGCTGGACCGACAGGGGCAGGTTGTTCTGGGTGAAGATGTTGGTCAGGGTGGTGAAGATCAGGACGCCGATGACGGTGCCGAAGATGGTGCCGCGGCCCCCGGCCAGCAGCGTGCCGCCGACCACGACGGCCGCGATCGCGTCCAGCTCGTAGAGGGTGCCGTGGGTCGAGCTGCCGGCCATCGTGCGGCCCATCATCATCACCGCCGCGATCCCGACGCACAGCCCGCACAGGGCGTACAGGGCGACGATGTGCCGGTTGGTCTTGATACCGGCCAGCCGGGTCGCCTCGATGTTGCCGCCGATGGCGATCGTGCGGCGGCCGAAGGTGGTCCGGTTGTAGACCACCCAGCCGACGGCCGACACGATCGCGAAGATCCACACCAGCATCGGGATGCCGAGCGGCTCGGAGGCGAAGAACGCCTCGAAGCCCGGCACCTTGATGATCTGGGTCTGCCGGTTGGCGATCCACTCCGCCAGCCCCTTGGCCGCCACCATCAGGGCGAGGGTGGCCATGAAGGGGACGATCCTGCCGTAGGCGATCATGATCCCGTTCAGCAACCCCCCGACGATGCCGACCAGGAGCGCGACGAACACCATCAGCAGCCAGTGGGTCTGGGTGGCGTAGTACTGGTTGATCCCGGTCGTCGCCCAGACCGTGGCCAGCCCGAGCATCGACCCGACCGACAGGTCGATCCCGCCCGAGGTGATGACGAAGCACTGTCCGATCGAGACCACTCCGATGATCGCCGCCAGCCGCAGGATCGTCATGATGTTGTCGAGGGACGCGAACCGGGTGCCGGCGGTCAGGAAGCCGATCAGGCAGATCGCTGCGAAGGCGATCACCAGGCCGAGGTTCCGCGCCACGCTGGGCGGCAGCCGCCGGGTGCGGGTGGCGGATGCGGCGACAGCCTCGGTGCTCATGCCGGGCTCCCTTCCATGATCAGGTCGAGGACGGTGTGCTCATCGATCTCGGCGGCGGGACTGGTGTGGATGACCCGGCCGTCGGAGATCACCAGGACCCGGTCCGCCAGGCCGATCACCTCTTCCAGCTCTGAGCTGACGATCAGGATCGCGACCCCGGAGGCAGCGAGTTCGCGGATCAGGTCGTAGGCCTCCGCCCTGGCGCCGACGTCGACGCCGCGGGTCGGCTCGTCGAGGATCAGCGCCCGGGTGCCGTGCGCCAGCCAGCGGCCCAGCAGGATCTTCTGCTGGTTGCCGCCGGAGAAGGTGCGGGCGGCGCGTTGCGGGTCCGCCGGACGGATGCCGAGGCTGGCGACCTGCTCGGAGGCGACCGCCAGCTCGGCGGCGTCGTCCAGGAACCCGGCCCTGGCCAGCCGGGCGAAGATCGACAACGTGGTGTTGCGGACCAGCGGCTCCTCCAGGAGCAGACCCTGCGACTTGCGCTCCTCGGGGCACAGCCCGACCCCGCGGGCGACCGCGCCTGCGATGTCGCCGCGCCGCAGCGGACGGCCGGCGACGCTGACCTCGCCTGCGGTGGCCCGGCGGGCGCCGTAGATCGTCTCCAGGATCTCCGAGCGCCCCGACCCGACCAGCCCGGCCAGCCCGACGATCTCGCCGGCGTGGACGTCGAAGGACACCCCGCTGAAGACCGGGGCGAAGGCCAGGTCCCGAACGCTGAGCACCACCTCGCCGAACCGGCCTTCCGGGCGCGGGGGGAAGGTGGCCGTCCCCTCGTGCCCGGTCATCAGCGCGATCACCTCGGCCGTCGGGGTGCCCGCCACCGGCAGCCCGGTGGCCACCGTCCTGCCGTCCTTGAGGACGGTCAGGCGGTGCCCGATCTGGCGGATCTCCTCCAGCCGGTGGGAGATGTAGACCACTCCGATCCCGTCGGCGGTGAGCTCGCGCACCAGCCGGAACAGGTTGGCGACCTCCTCGGAGTCGAGCACCGCGGAGGGCTCGTCCATGATGATCAGCTGCGCCTGCCGCGAGAGTGCCCTCGCCAGGGAGACGATCTGCTTGCCGGCGGCGGAGAGCGTGCCGACCTCGGTGGTGGGCTGGATCTCCGGGTGGCCGAGCCGTTCCAGGATCCTCCGGGTGTGGTCGTGGACCCAGGCCCGCTGGGAGAGGCCGAACCGGCTCCGCTCGTGGCCGAGGAAGACGTTCTCGGCGACGTTCAGGCCGTCGACCACGTCGAGCTCCTGGTACATCGTGGCGATCCCGGCGCGCAGCGCGCTCACCGGGTCGGGGAAGGTGACCTCCTCGCCCTGCCATGCGATCGTGCCCGCGTCCGGGGTGTGGGCGCCGGAAAGGACCTTGATCAGGGTCGATTTGCCGGCGCCGTTCTGGCCGAGCAGGCAGTGCACCTCGCCGGGGTGGACCTCGAAGTCCACCCCGTCCAGCGCCTTCGCGCCGGGGAAATGCTTCACCACCCCCGAGGCCGCCAGCAGCGGGATGGCGTGATCAGCACTGACCATGTCTGGAGGCTAGACCCACTTATGGCGGCTGTCGAGCAAAAGTTGGAGGTTTATCAACCTGTTACTGTCGAACGATCGCGCATTTTCACGCAGTTCGGCCAGCAGAAGGCCAGCCCGAGGTGGTTTACTTCCCTCATGGAGGAACTGCAGCGCGTGCTCCCGAAGGCTCCGGGAGTCGGCGAGATCTTCCAGTTGCTGCGGGCCGAGCCGATGACCAGGGCGCAGCTGTGCGCCGTGACCGGCCAGGCCCGCTCCACCATCGCCGCCCGGCTGGACTCCCTGCTCGAGGTCGGCCTGATCGGCCAGCGCGGCGAGCGCGCGATAGCGATGGGACGCCCGGCGTCGTCGTTCTACTTCCGGCCCGAGGCGGGCACGGTGCTGGCCGTCGACATCGGCGCCAGCCACGCCCGGGTCGGGGTGACCGACCTCGCCGCCACCATCCTGGCCGAGGAACACCTCGAGCTCGCCGTCGACGCCGGCCCCACGGTCGTGCTGGGCGAGGTGATCCGGACCGGGCGCCGGTTGCTGACCGGCGTCGACCTGGCCACCTCCCGCCTGACCGGGGTCGGGGTCGGGGTGCCCGGCCCGGTGAACCACACCTCGGGGCGCCCGTCCAGCC
>JAVHXR010000068.1:8856-9725 GCA_031119515.1 Propionicimonas sp. | reverse complement strand
ACCCCTGCGGGATCTTCCCGGTGATCAGCCCGCCGTACTCGACGTCCTTCTTGAGGGCGTAGTAGATGCTGTCGACCCTGCCGGAGAGTTCCGTGAGCCTCCAGTCGGGCAGGTCCACGGTCTCCTTGAGAAAGGCGTTGAAGTGTTCGATCAGTTGCATGGTTCCCCCCGCGGTGTGATCTAGTCGTTGTTGATGGTGATGGCCTCGGTGTATCCATCCTGGGTGAGTTCATAGGTGACAAGGTCGGCTTGGGCATCCCTCATTCGGTGGCTTCCGACTCGGATGGCGAGGCTGGCAGGGATCGCGGCGAGCAGGTGGATGCGTTGCGCGTCCGGCCAGAGCGCCTCGACCCCGCCGAGGAGTTCGGCCCAGGCGGCGGCCGCGAGATGGAGCGTCGCCTCGGAGTCGACCAGGCCAGGCTGTGGCGTCACGCCCACCGGCTCGAGGGTGATCGTGGGGAATCCCTGGAGGGGTTCGGGGAGGTTCTTCTCTCTGACGGTGCCGGAGACACTGAGCGCGGCGACGACATCGGTGACCGTGGTGTCGTGCACGTTGTCGGTGTGCACGTCGAACAGAACGGGCTCGCCGGTCGGTTCGCCCCAGCACCATGCTCCGGTGGTCCGGCCACGGTGGTGGTCGAACACCTGGATGGTGAGCTTGTCGTCCAGCCGTGAGCCGAGGTAGACGAGCACGGGGATGGGTGCGAGCGCGAACACCGCAACTTGGTCGGGCGGGTTGGCGGACCGCTGTGCGTCATCTCTGAGTTTGCGCAGACCCTTGTCGACCTGTGCTTTCGCTAGGTCCCAGGCATAGGTGGCGGACAGGTCGCCGTCGATCAGATGCTGCATGAAAAACTTTTCGCCCCAGC
>JAVHXR010000068.1:5460-8846 GCA_031119515.1 Propionicimonas sp. | reverse complement strand
GCGGACAGGTCGCCGTCGAACCGGATCTCAACATCACCACGCCAGCCATCCTCCACATGCACGAACAGGTTGGCCTCGACGAGCGCCTCGCTGACTTCCCGGTTCGAAACGCTGACGTCCGTCCCGCGAATCGGGCCGCGTGTAGTGACGACCAGCGCCTTACGCAGCGCACCGAAGTTGGTGGCCCTCAACACCCGCAGTTCATGCTCAATTTTGCGGGCACGCACCCACTCGTAGGTGTAGAGATCCTGATTCTCCTGCTTGTCGATCTGGTTGTGGCAGGGCTGACACAGCAGCAACAGGTTCGACTCATCCGCACGCTCGTCGCGGCCCAGGCTGCTGGCCCTGCCCCGGGGCGACCCGGCAGCATCTGTCGCGCCGGCGTTGTGCGCGACCTGGCCGACCAAAGCTGCCGAATGGTAATAGTGGTATCGGTTGTCGAGAAGATAGGTGGCACACAGCACGCACCGGCCAGCGGCCCTCGCCCACACCCGAATCTTCGTCTGTTCGCTGATCGACTTACGGTCGCGGATCTCGCTTGCTCCGGCTGTCATATTCGATGCCTCCTTCCCCCCATCCGGTATATCGGCCAGCGCAGACACTCAACTCCTACGGCCCGTCCGGCGCGCGCGTGGCCTCAGAAGAGGCCAACTTGTCTGGACCCCAGTCGTCGGATGCTCAGGCGGTCTTGAGTCTCACTTCAGTTCCTGGCAGGTTTCTACAAAATCCGAATGACATCTTTGTAGTTTCTGACCTGCACAGATCGTACTCCTCGTCTCCGACAGTAAGCAGCAGCAGCCTGAACCGCCCCGGGGCGGGTGGGGAACCGTATCTCCGGACACGCCGGGCGGCGGTCGCTCCCCCGGCAACGGGCGCTGGACGGCGAGGAGACCCTTGTCAGCTCGCCCGCGTTCATGCGAACTCATGCCGATGGACAGTCAACTGCCGCGATGAGCGGACAGAACAGCGTCGGGTGCAATCAGCTGTCGAGGAAGAGCCCGAACGGCAAGAAACAGTCGAAGCCTGACCCATGGCCGGAGGGTGAGCCCCTAGCGCGGCGGGCCTCGATAGCTTAGGGTCATGACAACACAGACCCTTCCCTCAGTCGCTCGAGTAGCGCAGCGGCTCAGCAACTCCGACTACAGGCACAAGCTCGGCCTCGTCGTCCTTGTTCAGACCGACCGGAGAGGATGGGCCTATGCCGTGCTCACGGTTGATGCCGGCGAGGTGCTGGCCTACGACGGGTGGTACAAAGAGGACGAGTTGTTCCCCGAGCAGTTCTCGAAGTCGATTGTGGATGGCTACGACTGGGCGGACCTCGACGACATGCCGAGCAAGCAGCTCCTCGACGCGAACGGCTTCTGGCTCGGGATGCTGGTCGACCTCCTGCAGCCGGGCTACTCGATCGACGAGTGTGCGGCCAGGGCGCTCGAATCGCACTATGGGGACAACGAGCGGCTCCGCGACTTCACCGCCGTTGCCTACTATCCGCTGCGAGTTGAGGCCGTGATTGCGTCGGTTGAGGCACTGCGCGGGCGGGGATTGGCTCTTTCGAGCTTCAGCGCTCGCCCTAACCCCCTGGATGCAGCGCTGGAGAAGCTGGGGTTGCTCTGACGAGTGTTCTCTGGGATACAGAAGCAGCCTACGAAGCCCGTCTCGATCGATGGACCGCCCGGAGCACCGCAGGCTCGCTGCCTGTGGCTCCAAATCTCCTCCGGTATTCACTCTTCCGGCTCAACCCTGGTCCGTACTCGCTGAAGTGGCTGCCGTTCTACTTCGCATCCACATGGAGCAGGGGCTGTGGCCCGAAGCCCTTCCAGCCCATTGGGCGGATCTCGCCTCGATCCGCGTAGTGTTCGGGGACCTCGGATCGGCGAACGGGCCATGTCGTGTCGAAGACGGCGCTTGTCTCAAACGGCAGGCGGCAGGCGTCGGCCGCGTTGGTGAGAGCACGTGTGCACACTTCTCGGAGACGCGCGACTTCCACAGCGGCGGACTCGTCCAGCAGCCTGACGGGAGCGGTCATGGCTCTGGCCTCGGGGCCGTCGCCCGATTGCAGGAGGGCCATCGCCAGGCCTCGTTCATACTCCCTGGTGGCGTCTGCCAATGCCTGAAAGGCACCGACGAGCGCACCGTGCGCGAGCTCGCATCGTCTCCCCGCCAAGGTCGCCTTCGTGAGATAGATGTCGGGCCACTGGAGACGAACCGCGTGCCGGGCGAGGTCAGAGGCGTTGTCGCCGGCCTCTTGGCGCAGGCCGAACAGGAACCGTGCATGCCCAACCAACTCTTCGGGCATTGTTGCCTCCGCTGGCGCTTGGGGTGGCATCCGATCGAGGATGTGTTCCATCTCGACCACGCATCCGATCAGGCGCCGGTCGAGGCGTCGATGGCGTTGCAGATCCTGCACACACTGAGAGATATGCCGCCGGTGGCGAACCGTACTAGCAGCCCACATGAGGACGCCCGCGACGGCAGTAGCGATGGTGATGATTTGCAGAACGGTGGTCATCGACCCTCCTTAGGACGAGAGCAATCGTCCCAACTCGCACTGACAACACCGACAGCGAGCGGGCTTGCCGATGATTCGCGAGCCTCGATGGGACACCTACCATGCGTCCGCGGCGACGAGTCGCACGCCCTGTCGAGTGGCGCCACGAACCGACGGCGACCGCTGTGACGCCTGCGCCGGTTCGCTCGTCGTCACGGATCGATCAGTAGGTTCGCGCTCGCCAGTGAGGCGCGGACAGCCTTTCGGTCGACACCCATATGCCGGCTGATCGCCCGGAGGGATTGGCCGTCGCGGTAAAGCCTGACGGCTTCGGCCTGCTGGGGGGCGCTGAGCCCCGCCTGACGCTGCGGGATGTTGCGGCGCCGCAGGTGGGCGGTCACCGTGCTTCGGTGGACGCCGTAGCGTCGGGCGAGTTCTCCGACCCCCGCACCGGCCAGGTAATCGGCCACGAGGCTGTCGACCCCTGCCTTGGTGAGATGGGTCCGAGTGCCCTCCACCTTCGGGATCACGACACCACGGACGTCCACCAACAGACGCTCGCTCCGGTGACCACCCACTGATCGCTGACACCAAGTTCGCCGTGTGAGTCGATGGGCACTGGCGGGGCGTCTGGCGATGGGCCGGGAGGAGTCCCTGCACCGGACTCGTTGCCTCGGTGGACGGGCGTCGCTTCGTCCGGGATGGATCTCTCATCGGGTTCAGCTGCCGCGCGGGATGGAATGGCCCTGACACCCATTTCGGGGTGATCCGCTGCGCGCTGCCGCGGATCCAGTTCGCTTCAGGGCGCGGAGCAGAGTCGTGTGCGCGACGCCGTAGCGGCCCGCAACCTCCCGGGCACTGAGCCCGCTGTCAATCAGGCGGCGCGCCTGCCCGCGGT
>JAVHXR010000068.1:0-5450 GCA_031119515.1 Propionicimonas sp. | reverse complement strand
GTCTGGTTGTGGGCCCGGCTGCTGACTCCAGCCTCAGCCAACCGCTTGCGAACAGTCTGGACATGAAGCCCGTACTTCGCTGCAATCTCTGCCTGCGTCAAACCGTTCGCGTAGTCCACCACCAACGGCAGCGCTGACAACTCGTCGCCGGCCAGACCTTCTGCCGGCGCAACGTCAGATTCGGCCGGCTCCCTGCCGGACGGAGCTGTCCGCCTGCCTGAAGTGGCGCGTCTGCGTTCGGGGTTCCGCTCGATCGGACGCTGCGTGTCGGCCTGATACGTGAACTGGCGGAGTTCCGGGTTCGCCCGGACGACCTCAAGGAGGCGCTTCAATGCCGGATTCGGGCTCAGCAGCGAGTCCATGACAGCCCTGGCCCGCTCGAGATCTATCTCGACACCCCAGCCGTCGTCGCCGTGACCAGTCACGACACCATTCGAACCCCGTCGACGAGGAGCGCATCCACCAATCAGCAGCACACCTGACACCGGGCGGCCCAGCGCATCCATAGCGGGCGCTTGCCAGCTGTCATGGCTGTCCCCCGGTCGCTGATCGGATCGCCACACCAGCGGTGACCACCACTGCCCGAACTGTCTTGCGATCGACCCCCAGCCGGCGGCCGATCGCGCGAAGAGCGATGCCAGACCGATACAGCCGAACCACCTCCGCCTCCTCGTTCACGTCAAGGCCGGCCGGACGACGCGACGTGCCCCGGCGTCGAAGATGGGCAGCCACAGTCGCCCGGTGAATCCCGTAGCGATCAGCAAGCTCACCGACACCAGCCCCACCCAGATATTCACCGACCAGACGGTCGACCTCGGCGGCGGTGAGGAAGTTTGAGCGTTCTCGATCCTCCCAATCACAGGGCCCCGCAGATCCCGATCCAGAGGGTATTCAGGGCGCCTCAGCTCGCGGTAGACTCCTCGATACCAGCGCGTGACTAGGGTTTTTGCCTGCGGGGGAAAGTTCTCGAACCTACTACGTAGGTACCCCAAATCGTGCCCGGCCCCGGCCGGGCCGTTCTGTTTCATCGGCGCACGGACGGGCGCGCGTCCCCCTGTCTCGCAACCAGCCACGGACGCCCCGGCTGCTCAGCTGGCACGTCGGCGCGCGGGACGGCGTCCGGCACGAGGCGGCGGCGCCGCCGGATCGGCGGCTCACCACACAGCGCGCGGACGCGGAGGGACGGCGCTCACCCGGGCGCCGGCGGGACTAGGATCCGAGGTACCGGTGGCTCCCAGCCTGCCCCACCGAGCCCTCGAGGTCGCCGCGGTGCACACTGCCGAACCCCGGCGAACCGTCCATCCGGAGGAAGCATGACCCATCCCTGGCGCAGCTACGTGGCGCTCGGTGACTCCTTCACCGAAGGCCTGGAGGACCACTATCCCGACGGCGAGCCGCGCGGCTGGGCCGACCGGCTGGCACAGACCCTGGCCGACCGCTGCGGCGAGGACGTCCGCTACGCCAACCTCGCCATCCGCGGGCGCCTCCTCGGCCCCATCCTGGCAGAGCAACTCGAGCCCGCGATCGCCCTCCGGCCCGACCTGGTCTCGTTGGTGGGCGGCGGGAACGACCTGCTCCGTCCCAGCGCCGACCCCGACGTGATGGCGGCGGACCTGGACGCCGCGGTGACCCGGCTGCGGAAGGCCGGCATCGACGTGCTGCTCGGCACCGGCGTGGACACCCGGGACGCCGGGCTGCTGTCGATGACCCGCAAGAAGACCGCCGTCTTCAACACCAACCTGTTCACCATCGCCCAGCGCCAGGGTGTGCACATCCTGAACCTGTGGGGGCTGCGCAGCCTGCACGACTGGCAGGTCTGGGCCGACGACCGGCTCCACCTCAACGACCTGGGCCACGAGCGGGCCTGCCAGGCCGCCCTGGTCGGGCTCGGCCTGCCCCCGGACCGTCCCGACTGGGACGAGCCGCTGCCGCCGGCCGCGTCCCGTTCCCGCAGGGAGCGCTGGGAGTCGGACGTGACCTGGAGTCGCGACCACCTGCTGCCCTGGCTGGGACGTCGGGTGCGCCGCACCAGTTCGGGAGCGAGCCGCGTCCCCAAGCAACCCCGGTACCGGGTGGTGGCGCCGGCGGGCGCGATCGCGCCCTGAACTCAGCCCGGCAGTGCCGCAGGCTCCTCGCCCAGCACGAAGGCGGCAGCGGCCCGGACGTGGGCGAGGGTGGAATCCACCACCGGCAGCGGGCTGCTGGCGGCGTCCAGGATCTGCGGCAGCTCGGTACACCCGAGCAGGACCCCGTCGGCGCCCGCCTCACCGAGCCGCCCGACAACCCCCTGCAGCGCTGCCCTGGAGGACCCGGTCACGACGCCGCGGGTGAGCTCGTCGAAGATGATGGCGTCGGTGAGCGCGACATCAGCCGCGCTCGCTCGCACCGGCGTGACACCGCTCACGGCAAGCCGGTCGCCGTAGAACGGCTCGGTCATCGTCCACCGGGCGCCGAGGATGCCGAGCGAGTTCAGCCCGAGCCGGCGGGCCTGCGCGGCGACGGCGTCCACGATGTGCAGCAACGGAACGCCGACCCGCTCCGCCACCTGCGGGGCGACCTTGTGCATCAGGTTAGTGCAGATCACGATCGCCTCCGCCCCGGCGCGCTCCAGGAGTGCCGCATGACCGGCGAGCAGCCGGCCCGCTCCCTCCCAGTCCCCGGCCTCCTGGAACCGCCGCACGTCGGCGAAGTCGAGCGAGCTCAGCAGCAGCGGCGCGCTGTGGTGGCCGCCGCGAGCGGCCGCGACCGCCGCGTTGATACCGGTGTAGTAGTCGGTCGTGGAGTGGTAGCTCATCCCGCCGATCAGCCCGATGCATCGCATGGCGCAACTCTCGCGCGCGCGAGTGCCATAAGGAATCCGGGAACTTCCGATCCCTGCCATAAGCTGTCCTTATGCTTGATCCCCGCCGGGTGCTGATCCTCCGCGCGGTGGCGTCCGCCGGGTCGATCTCCGCCGGTGCCCGTGCCCTCGGCTGGACCCAGCCCGCCATCACCCAGCACCTCAACGCCCTCGAGCGGGCAGCCGGCACCCCCCTGTTGCTGCGCCACGCCGGCGGTGTCACCCCCACCGAGGCGGGCCGGGTCCTGCTCGGGCATGCCGACGCGATCCACGCCCACCTGGACGCTGCGACCGCCGAGCTGGACGAGCTCCGCCAGCTGCGTCGCGGCACCGTCCGGCTGGCCGCCTTCCCCTCCGCGCTCGCCACCCTCGTGCCGGCCGCGCTCGCCCGGCTCGAGCCCGGGCTCGACGTCCAGCTCACCGAGGCCGAGCCGCCGGAGGCGCTCACCCTGCTGCGGGACGGCAGCACCGACGTCGCGCTGGTGTTCAGCTACGCCGAGGACCCGGCACCGGTCGACGACCACGCCTTCGGCCACCTCGCCATCGTCGACGATCCGGTCGAGCTGGTGCTGCCCGCCGGCCATCCGGCCGCCGGCGCGGCCGACCTCAGGCTGTCCGACCTGGCCGGCGCCGACTGGGTGGCCGGCTGCCCGCGCTGCCGCGAGCACCTCGTCCACAACACCAGGGTCGCCGGTTTCGAGCCCCGGATCCGGCACGAGACCGACGACTACGTGGTGGTCCAGTCCCTGGTCGGCCAGGGGCTGGCAGTGGCCGTGCTCCCACGGACGGCGCTGGCCGCCTACCGCAACCCGGCGGTGGTCACCCGCGCCCTCCCCGAGCTCACCGGACGCCGGATCCTCGCCCTCTACCGCACCGGGGCGGACCGGATCCCCAGCGTGCGGGCCACCCTGGCGGCGCTCGGCGCCGCCTGACCGCCCGGCCCGGCCTGGCAGGCCCGGTTGCCGCGGACCGGCACAATAGGGCCATGCGCTCCCTCCCGCCCCGCACCGATCCTGCCTCCGGCAGCCCGCGGTTGCGGCTGGCGATCGCGGCCGGAGACCTCGCTGCCTGGGTGTCGCGGGTGACCGGAAGGGGGTCGGGTGCCTCGATCCGCGGGCAGGTGCTGACCCGCCTCGTGCCGGACGCCTTCGCCGACCTGCTGAAGGGGCGCACGGTGGTGGCGGTCTCGGGCACCAACGGCAAGACCACGACCACCCACCTGGTGGCGGCCGCCGTCCGCTCCGGACTCGGCCGCGAGGCCGACCGCCTGGTCACCAACGCCGACGGGGCCAACCTCCACTACGGCATCGCATCCGCGCTGAGCCAGGCACCTCGCGCCGACCTCGCCGTCCTCGAGACCGACGAGCGAGTGGTGGGCGACATGATCAGCCACGGCGATCCGCGCGTCCTTGTCTTCCTCAACTTCAGCCGTGACCAACTCGACCGGCACCACGAGATCAAGGCGCTGGGCCGGTCCTGGCGAGTCGCGCTCGAGCGGGCCGGCGCCGGGGGCCCAGTGATCGTCGCGAACGCCTGCGACCCCCTCGTGGTCTGGGCGTCCGCGACCGCCGCCCGCGTGGTGTGGGTCGAGACCGACACCTT
Organism: Propionicimonas sp.; assembly: GCA_031119515.1. Classification (GTDB taxonomy): domain Bacteria; phylum Actinomycetota; class Actinomycetes; order Propionibacteriales; family Propionibacteriaceae; genus Propionicimonas. The sequence continues at coordinate 1,009 of JAVHXR010000068.1, read as the reverse complement.
GTGGACGGCGGACGCGGCGCTGTGCCCGGCCTGCGGCACGGTGCTCACGCGCGCCGTCGCAGGAGACCGGGCGCGCTGGGACTGCCCGGGCTGCGAACTCACGCAGCCCGCAGGCGACTACCGCGTCGACGGCACGGCGATCCGGCTGCCCGACGGCCGCGTGGTGGAGCCCGAGTTGCGCGTGCCCGGCCGCTTCAACATCTCCAACGCGGCCTGCGCGCTCGCCGCCGCGATCGAGTTCGGGGTGGACGCCGACACCGCGCTGGCCGGGATGACGACGGTGACCGCACCCGCCGGACGGTTCGCGACCGCGACCTTCGGGGCGACCCGGGCCCGGCTGCTGCTGGCCAAGAACCCGGCCGGCTGGGCCGAGGCGCTCCCGCTGGCGGCCAGCGATCCGGTGGTGCTGGCGATCGACTCGGTCGCCGCCGACGGCAAGGACGTCTCCTGGCTCTGGGACGTCGAGTACGAGCAGCTGGCGGGCAGGCAGGTGATCGCGACCGGCCCGCGGGCCCAGGACCTCGCGGTCCGGCTGAGCTACGCCGGGGTCGACCACACCATCGCCCCCGACCTCGCCGCGGCCCTGGCCGGCCACCCGGACCCGGTCGACGTGATCGCTACCTACACCCCGTTCCAGCGGCTCCTGAAGATGGCGGGCCTGCGATGAAGCCGGTCGAGATCGTCCTGGTCTACCAGTCGCTGCTCGGCATCTACGGCGACCGGGGCAACGCGATGGTGCTGCGGCAGCGCCTGGCCTGGCGCGGGATCGACGCCGTCCTGACCGAGGTGGAGCCGGGCGATCCGGTGCCGGCCTCCGGCGCGGTCTACCTGCTGGGCGGCGGTGAGGACGCCGCCCAGGTGTCGGCGGTGCGGTACATCCGCGAGGACGGCAACCTGTTCCGGGCGGTGGATGCCGGCGCGGTGCTGTTCGCGGTCTGCGCGGGCTACCAGATCGTCGGCCAGACCTTCACCGTGGGTGAGCACGACGAGGTGATCGACGGGCTGGGAC
>JAVHXR010000067.1:4003-9763 GCA_031119515.1 Propionicimonas sp. | reverse complement strand
CCCGGCCTGCGCCATCGCCGTGGTCGCCTTGGGGTCCATCGCGAACGAGCGCAGGTAGCGCCGTGCGAACCTGGCGTCGCTGACCATCCAGAACCTGCCGGGCACCCGCGCCGAGTGCTCGAGCATGTGGTGTCCGAGGTCGACGTAGGACTCCGACTCGTTCGCGAACCGCTGCCCGGCGGCGTCCACGATGATCGTGAACGGCATCGACCGCTCGCTGACCAGGAAGGCGGGGCTGCCGTCCGGGGTGGCCGGCGGGATCGATCCTCCCCACCAGGCGTCGTCCATCAGCGCGACCGCGGCGCCGATCCGCTGCGCCGCCTCGATCGCGGACCCGAGGTTGCCCTTCGAGCCGGAGGAGGCGACGCCGTCCACCCCCTGGTAGCGCTCGCGCAGTTCCCGGTTGTGGTCGAAACCGCCGCCGCCCAGGACCACCCCGCGGGTGGCGCGGACCCGCTGCCGGCGGCCGTCCCGGGTGGTCTCGACCCCGACGACGCGACCGTCCTCGACCACCAGCTCCGCCACCGGGCTGGACAGCCGGAGCTGGACTCCCTGCCGGAGCGCGACCGCGAGGAGGGACGCGGCGAGCGCCGCCCCCATGCCGACGGCCCGTCGGCCGCGTGCGGCGCTGCCGAGCGTCCTTGCGACCACCCGGGCTCCCCTGACCATGCCGGACGGGGTCGACCAGGCCCGGGCCAGCAGCCAGAAGTCGTCGGTCTTGGCCGGCAGCGGCACTCCGTCCTGGCCGCGCGAACTCGCCCACCATTCGCCGATCGCGCGGACGTCGAACGGCTCCACCTCGATGGCACGGCCGATCTTGCCGCCGGGTCGCTCGGGGTAGTAGTCGGGATAGTCCTTCGCCCGGGCGAACCGCATCCCGAGCCGCTCGGCGAGCGTCACGAAACCGCCGACCCCGTCGACGAAGGCCTCCTTGTGCCGGCGCGAGGTGGTCGGCCCGGCGTCGCCGACGGTGGCCTCCAGGTAGGCGAGCGCCTCCTCCCTGGAGTCCCCGGCGCGCTCGCGCTGCATCAGCGGGTTGTTCGGCAGCCACAGCCCGCCCCCGGACATCGCGCTGCTGCCGCCCCACCGGTCGGTGCTCTCCAGCATCAGCACCGTCAGGCCGGCGTCGGCCGCGGTGATCGCCGCCGCGAACGCCGCTGCGCCACTGCCGCCGACCACGACGTCGAAGGTCTCGTCCCACTGTTCGCCCATCGGGGTCTCCTCCTGAACCGGACAACATTGTCCGGATCTAGGATACGAGCATGGCTAGACAGAGCGGAAGGGCCAACCGCGGCCCGGCTGCCGCTGCCCAGAACCGCGCGGCGATCCTCGCCGCCGCCCGTGAGCTGTTCTCCGGGCAGGGCTTTCGGGTCCCGCTGAGCTCGATCGCACAACGGGCCGGGGTCGGGCAGGGCGTGCTCTACCGGCACTTCCCGAGCCGGATGGACCTCGCCTATGCCGTCTTCGAGGACAACTTCCGCGAACTCGAGGAGCTCGCCGCAGGGGACGGCCAGGACCGCTTCGCCACGATCTGGGCGCGGCTGGTCGGGCTCACCGTGCGCTCGACGGCCTTCGTCGAACTGGTCGTCGCGGCCCGCGACGACGTCCCCGACGACGTCGGTGTCGACCGGCTGGAGGCACTGCTGGCCGGGCCGCTGCGGCACGCCCAGGCCGGCGGGGAGGCGGACCCGGGCTGGACGACCACCGACCTCGTCCTCGTGCTCAACATGCTCTACGGCGTTGCGGTCTCGGTGCCGGGCGACCCGGACGCCGTCCGGCGCGCGCTCCGGCTGGTCGACCCCCGGTTGGTGCCCCGGGACTGAGACGCCGGGACCCGCCCGAGTGTCGCGACCCGCCCGGCCCGCGCCGGACGCGATCGAAGCACCACCCCGCCCGGCCGGGTCCCACGAACGCCGTCGCCGCACGGGCCGGTCCTGGCGAGCGGGTACCGTCGGACGTCCGGGCCCACCCCGGACGAGGAGGCGGAATGGGAACCGATCCGGAGCTGGACTGGCAGGCCTGGCGGAGCGCGCGGAACGAGCAGTTCGCCGACCCCTACGGCTGGCTGAGCCTCACCGCGCTGCACTGGCTGGACGACGCGCCGTCCGCTCTCGACGGGCTGCCCGGGTTGTGGTGGGCCGACGACAAGGGCGTCCACCACGATCCGGCGGGCAGCCCGGGTGAGGTCAGGTTCGGCGGCCGGGCGGTCACGGCGGCGGAACTGCTCTGGAATCCCGCGGACGGGCGTGCGCCGCAGGTCACCCACGGCGACCGCCGGCTCGAGTTGATCGACCGCGGCTGGGGGTTGAGCGGCATCAGGGTGCGCGACCCACGGGCGGAGGCGCTGCAGGCCTACGACGGCGTCCCGGCCTTCTCCTACGACCCCGCCTGGCGGGTGACCGGCCGCTACCGCCGCTACGACTCCGCGCGCCAGGTGGTGGTCGGTTCGGTGGCCTCCCGGGTGCAGCACTCCCAGCAGGTGACCGGCGAGATCGACCTGGTCGTCGGCGGCATCGTCCAGACCCTGAAGGTGACAGGGGGAGACGGCTGGCTGGTCGCCTTCCACGACGCCAGCAACGGCGCCGAGACCACCCGGCACTGCCGCTGGATCGAACTGGACCAGGAGCCTGACGACGACGTGGTGGTCGACTTCAACCGGGCGGCGAACCCGCCCTGCGCGTTCACCGACTACGGCACCTGCCCGCTGCCGCCGGCAGGCAACACCATCCCCGTCCCCGTGCTGGCGGGGGAGCGGGACCCGCGCCGGGCCTGACCGGCCCGCCTCAGGTCGCCACCAGGTGGCCGGGGGAGACCTCGACCAGCGGCTGCGGCTCCTCCGGCCAGTCGAACTCCGGGCGGCCGGGGGACGGGCGCAGCGCCGCCGCGCGGGCCCGCCGCGGGTCGGCCACCGGAATCGCCCGCAGCAGCGACCGGGTGTAGGGGTGCCGGGGATCGGCGAAGACCTCTTCGGTGTCGCCGAGCTCCAGCAGCCGACCGCGGTACATCACCGCCACCCGGGTGGCGATGTGGCGAACCACCGACAGGTCGTGGGAGATGAACAGGTAGGTCAGCCCGAGCTCGCCCTGCAGCCGCGTCAGCAGGTTCACGATCTGGGCCTGGATCGAGACATCCAGCGCCGAGACCGGCTCGTCGCACATCACGAAAGCCGGACGCACCGAGATCGCCCTGGCGATCCCGATCCGCTGCCGCTGGCCGCCGCTGAACGCCCGCGGGTACTTGTGGACCGCGTCGCCGGTGATTCCCACCTGCTCGAGCGCCTCCAGCGCACGGCCGGTCGGGTCGGCGTCGGTGGTGAGGACGCGCAGCGGCTCCAGCACCTGCTGCAACGCCGTCCGGTGGGGGTTCAGCGAGGAGAACGGGTCCTGGTAGATCACCTGCATGGAGCGGTGGTAGCCGCGGCGGCGCTGCGGCGGCAGCGCCGTCAGGTCCACGCCCTCGTAGCGGACCCTCCCGCTGGTCACCGGCTCCATCTGGAGCAGGCAGCGGCCGAGCGTCGTCTTCCCGCTGCCGGACTCGCCGACCAGGGCGAGGGTCTCGCCGCGGCGGATGTCGAGAGTCACCCGGTCGACCGCCTTGAGGACGCCGGTCCTGGTCCCGAACGGTCCCCTGATCGGGAAGTGCCTGCTCACGTCCTCGGCGCGCAGGAGTTCGTCGGTGCGGGCCGTCATGCCGCCACCTCCGCCGGGACCAGCGAGCGGTGGGTCGGGGAGTGGCGGACGTGGACGGCGCCGGCGTCCACCCAGCCGGCCTCGACCGGTTCCCCTGTCGTCGCCAGGCCGGGACGGGCGGCGTCCGCCCCGGGAACGGCTGCCAGCAGCGCGCGGGTGTAAGGATGCCGGGCGTCGTAGAACACCTCGTCGGTGGTCCCCTCCTCGACGATCCGGCCCCGGCACATCACCGCCACCCGGTCGCACGTGCCCGCGACGACCCCGAGGTCGTGGGTCACCAGTGCGACCGACAGGCCGGCGTCGCGGCGCAGCGACGTGATGAGGTCGAGGATCTGCGCCTGCACGGTGACGTCCAGCGCCGTGGTCGGCTCGTCCGCTATCAGCAGCGCCGGCCTGGCCAGCAGGGCCATCGCGATCATCACCCGCTGCCGCATCCCGCCGGAGAGCTCGTGGGGGTACTGCCGGTACCGCCGGGCGGGGTCGTCGATCCCGACCTGGTCGAGGGTGTCGATCGCCAGTCGTTTCGCACGCTGGCCGGTCAGGCGCTGGAAGCGCCGGATCACCTCGACCAGGTGGAAGCCGATCCGGCGCACGGGGTTGAGCGAGGTCATCGGGTCCTGGAAGATCATCGAGACCGGCAGCCGTTCCCGGCGCTCCCGGGCGGTGCGGTCGCTCCCGTCCACCTCGCAGGCGGACCAGCTGCGGATCGCCCGCTCCGGGAGGATGTCGACCACCGAGCGCATCAGCATGGTCTTGCCGCTGCCGGACTCGCCGACGACGCCGACGATCTCGCCCCGACCGACCCGGAAGTCGACGTCGTGCAGCACCCGGACGGCGGCCCCGTCCCGGCTGGTGATGTCGACCGTCAGGCCGCTCAGTCGCAGCGCGTCCGTCATCACGCCTCCCGGGAGAGCTGGTGGCGCAGGGCGTTGCCGAGCGCGTTGAACGAGAGCACCGTGGCGATGATCAGCAACCCGGGGATCAGCGCCAGGTGCGGCAGCTGCTGCAGGTTGCCCTGCGCGGTCTGCAGCAGGCTGCCCCAGGACGCCATCGGCTGCTGGATGCCGACGCCGAGGAAGCTCAGCGACGCCTCGGTCATCATCGCCAGGGACACGCTTGCGGTGGCGGCGACGAGGATGGTGGGCAGGACCTCCGGCAGGATGTGCCGGATCACGATCCGGGCCGGCCGCTCGCCGATGTAGCCGGAGTACCCGACGTAGGCGCGCTCCTTGACCGACAGGGTCTCTGCCCGCACCAGCCTCGCGGTCGCCATCCAGGAGAAGCCGCCGATCACGATGATGATGGTGGCCAGGCCGGGCTTCAGGAACACGCTGACGACGATGATCAGGATCATCCACGGGATCGACGACAGGAAGTCGACCAGCCGCATCAGCAGGCCGTCGACGCGCGGGTGGGCGAAACCTGCGACGACGCCGACCAGGGCGCCGATGACAGTGGCCGTCAGCATCGCCAGGAACCCGACCACAAGCGAGATCCGGCCGCCGTAGACGACCCTGGCGAAGTAGTCGCGTCCGAGCTGGTCGGTACCGAACCAGTGCTCGGGGCTGGGCGGCTGGGACATCGCGTCCAGGTCGGTGGTGTCGGGATCCAGCGGCAGCACCGGTGCGAGCAGGCTGAGCAGCACCAGCAGCCCGAGGAAACCGATGGCGACCCAGGCCTGGGCCGGGACTGAGGTCCGGACGCGGTTGAGGGCGGGCCGGCGGGTGGCAGGGCCGGCGGTGGCGGCGGTCACGCTGCGCTCCGCTGCAGCCGGACCCGCGGGTCGACCAGCACGTAGAGGAGGTCGGCGATCAGGTTGCCGACGATCACGAGGGTGGCCGACAGCAGCAGGATGGCGAGGATCACGGGATAGTCGAGGCTCTTGGTGGCGGTGAGGAAGTAGGGGCCGACACCGGGCCAGCCGAAGATCGTCTCGGTGATGATCGCGCCTGTCACCAGCAGGGGCAGCGCGAGGCCGATCTGGGTGACGATCGGCAGCAGCACGTTGCGGCTGACGTGGTGGCGGAAGATCTCCGAGCGGCTCGCGCCGAAGGCCCGTTGCACGAGCACG
>JAVHXR010000067.1:0-3993 GCA_031119515.1 Propionicimonas sp. | reverse complement strand
CTGCGAGACGGTGGACGAGCGGACGTACCGGGTCAGGTCGGGGGCGAAGGCCACGGTCAGCACCAGGTACGGCATGACGAAGTGGCGCAGCAGGTCGACCGGGTCGCCCTCGGAGCCGACGGTGTGCATCCCGATGATCGGGAACAGGTTCAGGTAGTAGCCGAGGACGTAGATCACCACCAGCGCGAACCAGAACGGCGGTGTCGCCAGCCCGATGGCCGAGGCGCCGTCGATGATCCGGTCGACCCGCCCGCCGTGGTTGGCGCCGGCCCACAGCCCCAGCCCGATCGCGAGGGCGAGCGCCGTCAGGTAGGCCGGTACCACCAGCAGCACAGTGTTGGGGATCTTCACCGCGAGGTCCGCGGTGATCGAGTACTGGCTGACCAGGGAGTAGCCGAGGTCGCCGGACAGCACGTTGCCCAGCCAGCGGACGTACTGCACGAGGATGGGGTCGTCCAGGCCGTAGCGCTGCCGGATGATCTCGACCGTCTCGGCGGACATGTTCGGCGTGGTGATCGAGTCCACCACGTCGTACGGCGCCGCCTGGATCATCAGGAACACCACCAGTGACACCAGCAGCAGCATCGGGACCACCTGGAGCAGACGCCGTCCGATGTAGGCAGCCATCGTGTTCCTCACTCCCCGGTCGGCGGGGACGGTTCTCGGGGGCGGTTGCCGAACCGCGGGGGTTCGGGAACCTCGCCGGGACGGACGCGGGAGCTGCCCGCGTCCGCCCCGGCAGGGGTCACTTCTCGGTCAGCAGCCCGAAGTTCTCCAGGGTGTAGATCGGCGCGGTCCTGGCCGCGTCGACCCCGCCGATCCGCTGGTTCACAGCGAGGATCTTCAGGTTGTCGGCGATCGGGTAGAACACCGCGTCGTCGGCGATCTGGCGCTGCAGGTCGGCGTAGATCGTCTTGCGCTCCGCCTCGTCCCTGGCCGCGATCCCCTGGTCGAACAGGGCGTCGGTGGCCGGGTTGGAGTAGCTGAAGTAGTTGGACGAGGCGCCGGTGCGGAACAGCAGGCTGTAGGCGTCCGGCTCGATGCCCATGATGTAGCCGCCGATGAACAGGTCGTAGGCGGAGTCGGCGCCCTTCTCGATCTCTGCGTACACCGCGGCCGGCTCGACGCCGGCCAGTTCGACGGTGATGCCTGCGGCCGCCAGTTGCTGCTGGATCAGCGTCGCCTGCAGCGTCTGCGCGGGGTCGGAGCCGGCGTAGCCGAGGGTGAGGGTGAGGCCCGAGACCCCCGCCTCGCCGAGCAGCTGCTTCGACTTGTCGACGTCCTGCGGGTAGCTCTCCACCTCGGTGGTGGCGAACGGGTTGGACGGCGGCAGGATCGAGTAGGCGTCGGCGAAGTAGTCCTGGCTGAGGTAGGCCGCCTTGTTCAGGTCGTCGCGGTTCAGGGCGTAGAACACCGCCTGCCGCACCCGGACGTCGGACAGCTCCGGTGAGGCCGCCACCGTACCCAGGTAGGCCACCCGGCCCTCGGGGTAGGCGTGGATGTCGATCGGCGAGTTCGCCAGGTCGGCGATCTGGGCCGGGGTGACGAAGGAGGCGTCGACCTCGCCGGTCTGCAGCGCGGCCTTCACGGTGTCGGCGTTGGAGACGATCCGCAGCGTGAGGTGCTTGATCGCCGGCGCTCCGCCGTAGAAGCTCTCGTTCGCCTCGAAGGCCAGGTACTCGCCGCGCTTGTACTCGGTCAACCTGTACGGCCCGGTTCCGACGGCGATCGGGTCGAGTTCGGCGCCGGAGAAGTCGGTGACGTCGCCGTACACGTGCTCGGGGATGATGTAGGTCTCGGTCGCGATGTTGCTCAGGGCTGCCGCGCTGAACGACGGCAGCTCGAACCGCACCGTCAGGTCGTCCACCTTCACCGCCTTGATCGGCTTGTCGCCGATCCACAGCAGGTCGGCGTTGCCGTTCTCCTTGACCGCCTTGTTCGTGTAGGTGAACACCACGTCGTCGGCGGTCAGCGGCTCGCCGTCGGACCAGGTGATGCCCTCCTTGAGCTTCACCGTCACCGAGAGTCCGTCCGCCGCCGGCTCGATGCTCTCGGCAAGCTCGTTGACGACCGTGCCGTCGGCCTCCACCCGGGCGAGCGGGGAGTACACGATGTTGGTGACCGTCAGTCCCCAGCGGTCCCCGGTGTTGATCGGGTTGAGCGAGGTCGGGTCACCGGCGATGGCGTAGGTGAAGGTGTCGCTCGCCGTCGCGGCCGACGCCGCGGGCGCGCTCGCACCCGGGCCGGTGGAGGCAGCGGGTCCGGCTGCGCAGCCGGCGAGGACGAGGGCACTCGCTGCTACTGCCAGGGCTGCTGTCCGTAGGGACATGGATGGGTTCCTTTCGAGAGGGATGGTGCGAGGGTCGTTGCTCCGTCTTGCGACGGCACGCCGCGGCGTCGCCCCGGAGCGGGGCGCCGGAGGCGGCGGGTTGTGGTGGGAAAAGCAGAAACCGCCGGCTCAGACGAGGAGCCGGCGGGCAGGCCGAGAGGTCAGGCCGTACCCGTCACGACGCCGGACGACAACAACAACGCTGACCGCCGATACCAGCGGACCAGGTCGTGTGGTGGGTCCCAACGCGCATGCGGCGAGGCTACCCCGAGGGCCGGGACTGTTCCAAATCGAGTTGTTGAGTGTTCAACCCATGGATGGTTGGCGAGTCTCCGTCGCGGTGTCGGCACTGTCGCCGCGGCGCGCGGTCCCCGGCCGGCCAGCGGCGAGCTCTGCGGTGCGCCGGATCGTGGTCACCGCCGCCACGCCGCTCGCGACGGTGACGGCGCCGACTATCGCCAGGCCCGGTCCCGGCGCCGCGGTCAGCGCCATCAGGGCCACGATGCTGGCACCCATCAGGGTGGAGAAGACCAGCCACGGGGCGAGCAGGAACCGCGCCCGGCGGTGACTGCCGGAGCGGACCGCGGTGAGCAGCATCGCCGGCAGGACAAGGGCGAGGTCGAGGACGTGGACGGGGTTCGACGGCAGGCCGGTCTCGGCGAGCTCGCCCGGGGTCTGCCCGGTGGCAAGGGCGGACGCGATCCCGCCCAGCCACAGGCCCGCGAACAGGCAGGAGACCACGCCGAGGGTCACCCTGGCGGGGCGGGCCGCCGCCCGGCCGAGCCGGATCCGTCCGGCGACCGGGGCCATGCCGAACCCGGCGGAGTACAGCGACAGCCCGAGTACCGCGACGTAGGGCAGGAACAACGCACCGAAGTGGATGCCCACCGCGTACAGCGCGAAGGCGTACGCCAGGTAGAGCAGTGCTCCGAGCCAGGCCTGCACGCCGCGGACGGAGCCGCGCCGCGCCGCCAGCCAGCCGCCGAGCAGCACCGCGACCGCGGGCAGATTGCCCAGGTCCTGAGCCTGCGCCTGGAGTCGCCAGTTCGCGGTCTCGGCGGCGTAGGGCCACCCGGCCAGCAGGCCGAGCAGGCTGGTCGTCAGGGTGAGCGCCGTGACCGCGATGGTGAGCACGCCGAGCGTGGGGGAGAGCGCGGTGTCGGGCCGGGTGGCGGGGAGGGAGGGCGCGCCGAGAGGAACGGTCATGGCAGGTCCTGGTCGGGGTCGAGGGCGCGGACCGCCTCGACCAGGCCCCGGAGTTGGCGGTGGAAGGTGTCGGGATCGATCGGCCCGGAGGCGAGCAGGGCGGAGAACCGGCTCTCGAGCAGCCCGCCGGCCGCCGCGACCAGGGAACGCCCGCGCGGGGTCAGGGTGAGGACCACCCGGCGTCCGTGGTGCGGGTCGGAGGACGTGGTCAGCCAGCCCTCCCGCTCGAGCGGACGGACGCGCTTGCTGACGGCCGCCTTCGTGAGGTTGAGGGACTCCGCCAGGCGGGTCACGTCCAGCGGGCCGGCGGCGAGCGGGACCAGGAAGGCGAACAGGCTGCGGTCGACACCGAAGCGTCGGACCAGCACCCGCTCGGCGTAGCCGTCCATCGCGTAGACGAGTTCGTGCAGGCTCGCCGTCACGGGTTGGTCCATGTGACTAGTCAACCGGTTGACAAC
>JAVHXR010000066.1 GCA_031119515.1 Propionicimonas sp. | reverse complement strand
GCGCAGGGGCGTCCCGGTCCGCCGCTGCCGGGCGGAATAGGGTGAACCCATGTACGCCGACGCCGTCCGCAGCGACCTGGCCGCCAGCCTGGAGGAGATCCGGGCCTCGGGGCTCTACAAGCAGGAGCGGGAGATCTCCAGCCCGCAGTCGGCGACGATCTCGACCGGAGCCGGTCCGGCGCTGAACTTCTGCGCCAACAACTACCTCGGGCTGGCCGACGACCCCGAGGTCGTGGCGGCCGCTGCACGCGGCCTGCAGGAGTGGGGCTTCGGAATGGCGTCGGTCCGCTTCATCTGCGGCACCCAGTCCCAGCACCTCGAACTGGAGAGCCGGCTGTCGGAGTTCCTCGGCACCGAGGCGACGATCCTGTACTCCTCGGCCTTCGACGCCAACGGCGGGCTGTTCGAGGTGCTGCTCGACGAGCGGGACGCCGTCATCTCCGACGAGCTCAACCACGCCTCGCTGATCGACGGCATCCGGCTCTGCAAGGCGCAGCGCTACCGCTACCGCAACGCCGACCTGACCGACCTCGACGCCCAGCTGGCGGCGGCGGCCGGTGCCCGCCGCAAGCTCGTCGTGACCGACGGGGTGTTCTCGATGGACGGTTCGTTCGCGCCCCTGCCCGGCATCTGCGACCTCGCCGATCGACACGGTGCCCTCGTCGTGGTGGACGACTCGCACGCCGTCGGCTTCGTCGGCGAGAACGGCCGCGGCACCCCCGAGGCACTCGGGGTGGCAGACCGCGTCGACCTCTACACCGGTACCCTCGGCAAGGCGCTCGGCGGGGCGTCCGGTGGCTACGTGAGCGGCCCGCGCGAGGTGGTCGACCTGCTGCGGCAGCGGTCGCGTCCCTACCTGTTCTCGAACTCGCTCGCCCCCGCGGTGGTCGCGGGCTCGCTCGCCGCACTCGACCTGGTAGCCGCCCGCGGCGACGCCCGCCGCCGGCTGGCCGCGAATACCGCGCTCTTCCGCGGGCTGATGACGGCGGCCGGGTTCGACCTGCTGCCTGGCAGCCACCCGATCACACCGGTGATGTTCGCCGGCGAGGACGGTGCCGTCGTGGCCACCCGGATCGCCGACCACATGCTCCAGCACTCCGGGGTGTACGTGATTGCTTTCTCCTTCCCCGTCGTGCCCCGTGGCAGGGCGCGGATCAGGGTGCAGCTGTCCGCCGCCCACAGCGAGACCGACGTGCGGGCCTGCGTGGCGGCGTTCGTCGCCGCCCGCGACGCGGTGGCGCCGGCAGCCCCGTAGCGGGGCCCGCCTGGGGGTCAGGCGAGCTGGAGCGCGCGGAGCGCGATCAGCCCGATCAGCAGGACGCCGATCGCGGCCATGCCGAGCCACTGGAGGGTGGCCCGGTTCTGCCGGGGCGCGTAGGCGATGATCGCGGCGATCGCCGCGCCGCCGAGCAGCCCGCCGAGGTGGCCCTGCCAGGAGATCCCGACTCCGATGAAGGTGAAGGCCACGTTCAGCCCCAGCCACACCAGCACCGACTGGACGTTGCCCCCGACCTTGAGCACCAGCACGAGCAGCGCCCCCATCAGGCCGAAGACCGCCCCGGAAGCACCGACGGTGCTCGAGGACGGGTTGCTGAGCCACATCACCGCCGCCGACCCGGCCAGTGCCGAGAGCAGGTAGAGCGACAGGAAGCGCGGACGCCCGATCACCCGTTCGAGCTGGGGGCCGAGGAACCACAGCGCGACCATGTTGAAGCCGATGTGCATGAGCTCGACGTGGGTGAAGGCGGAGGTGAGCGGCTGCCACCAGGCCCCGTCGGCGACACCCGGCAGCCAGGTGGCAGCGCCTCCATAGGCGGCGCAGGTGTCCGCGCCGACGCCGGGGAAGTAGCGTCCCGAGCCGTCAGCCAGCAGGCACATCCCCTCGGGGCGCAGGCCGAGCCGGAAGGCCCACGGGCTGAGCGCGCCCCCGGTGAGGGTGATCAGCAGCCAGACCGCGGCGTTCGCCGCGATCAGCACGAGGGTGGTGAAGGCGGGGTTCTTCGACCGTTCGCCGCCGTAGGGACCCTGGTTCTGGCGGGTGCTGCGCATCCCGTCCGCCACGCACTCCGGGCACTGGAAGCCGACCGCCGCCGGCACCATGCACTCCGGGCAGATCGGCCGGCCGCACCGCTGGCAGTTGATGTAGGTCACCCGGCCGGGATGCCGGTAGCACTGCGGCGCCGGGGCCTGCGGCTGGAACGGCGGTTGCTGCGGCGGCGGGTAGGGCGGCTGGGCCATGCCAGCAACTGTACGGGCTGCCCGGAGCCGTCCCCGCGCTCACCCCGGGGCGACCCGTGGCGGGTGCTGCCGGGCGTGCCACGGTCCGGGCGGGGTCGCCGGGAGGTGAGGTGGGCGGCGGGCGCCCGCCGGCCCACGGCGTCCCTATCATGGCCATATGCCGACACGTGTTGCTCTCGTCCTCGGCTCGGGCGGTGCCCGTGGCTACGCGCACATCGGGGCGATCCAGGTGCTCAAGGAGCGCGGCTACGAGATCGCCGGGATCTCCGGCACCTCGATGGGCGCGCTGGTGGGCGGCCTGGAGGCCAGCGGCAAGCTGGATGCCTACACCGACTGGGTCACCGGCCTCGGGCCGCGGGATGTGCTGCGGTTGATGGACGCCTCGCCGTTCGGCGCGGGCGCGATCAAGCTCGAGCGGGTACTGGGCCGGATGAGCGAGATCCTGGATGGCGCCCGGATCGAGGAACTGCCGATCCCGTTCACCGCCATCGCGACCGATCTCGGCGCGCGCCGTGAGGTGTGGTTCACCTCCGGCCCGGTCGACGTCGCGATCCGCGCCTCGGTGGCGATCCCCGGCGCGATCACGCCGATCATGGTCAACGGCCGGCTGCTGGTGGACGGCGCGGTGCTGAACCCCGTCCCGGTGGACGCGGTGGCGGGCGTGGAGGCCGACTTCACCCTGGCGGTGTCGCTGTCGGGGTGGACGCCCCGCGACTTCAACGCCAGCCCGGCCAAGACCAGCTCCGAGGCCAGCCCGCCCGCGGAGTGGCTGGAGCACTTCCGGCGAAGCACGGCCGGCATCTTCACCAACGACTGGGTGGCGGGGGTGCTGGCGCGGTTCGGCGGCGGCCGGGCCGACGAGCCCCCCGAGCCGCCCCGGCCGTACGAGCCGGCACCGGCCGGGCTGGGGATCCCGGAGGTGGCCAACCTGGCGATCGAGACGATGGGCGGGCTGATCACCCGCTACCGCCTGGCCGCGCTGCCGCCGGACGTCCTGGTCACGATCCCGAACGACGCCGCCAAGTCGCTGGAGTTCCACCGCGCCGCCGAACTGATCGAACTCGGACGGGCCAAGACCGAGGAAGCGCTGGACGCGGCCTTCGGCGCCACCGACCTCGCCGGGAACGAACTCGACGGCGCGGAGGGGCCACGCGAACTGACCAGCTGACGTGTGCCGGGGCGGGCGGAACCTACGGCGTGGTGTCCGGCAGCGGAGTGTCGTCGCCGCCCAGGTCCTCGTCCTGGCCGGCCGGATCCGGCTCCGCGCGATCGCGGGCCGGCATCCGCAACACGACCGAGCCGGAGTCCAGGTCGAGCGGCTGCGGGCCGGATCCGCCCTTGTCAGCCTCGACGACGAGCACCTTGTCGAGATCCTCCTGCTCGCGCTGGTGGCGCAAGCCGGGCTGGAAGATCTCGAAGAACCCCGTCACCTCGTCAGGCTACTGGCGCTGCAACCGGGAGCCAAGCTCGGCAACCCGGTGGATCGAGATCCCCTCCCGCTGCTCGATCGTGAGCGCGTGGGCGTCCGACACCATCAGCAGCGGCACCAGGCCCGGGTCCCGGGTGTGCACGGTGATGGCCAGGCCGCGGGTGGGGTGCTCGTAGGGGAGTTCGTTGGCCAGCCGCCCCTCGATCGGCGGGATCGCCGCCCGGTTCGGGTTGCTCCACGACCTCGCCACCCGTCCCATCGACTCCTCGTCCAGCTCCACCCAGACCGACCAGACGAACACCGGCGGGTAGCCGTCGGTGACCGGAAGCTGGATGTGCCCGCGGACGAAGTGCCGCGTCCTGCCGTCGTCGGTGAGGATGCAGATGTCCGGGGTCAGCTCGGCCTCGAGCCGCTCCCCCTCGGACACGGCGAGCCAGTCGTCCGGCGCCGACGGACCCAGCAGCGGGGTCACGTCGAGGTGGATCTGGTGGCACTCGGGGCACGGCGGGGGAGTGCCGCCCCCGGCGGGGATCATGCCGACCATTCTCGCGGAGGCCGCGAGCGCGCGGGTCTGAATCGGTGAAATCCAGTCCCCCGGACGAGGACTCACAGGTAGCAATTCTTGTGCCTGCCGATCGCGCCGTGCAGGCACGCACAATCACGCAGGGGGGAGGAGCGATGAGAGGGTCGGGAGCGAGCGCGGTCGATGCCGCGGCACTGCGCGCTGCCGCGCGCCGCAGCGTCGAGTCAGCCGACTTCACCGCCGCCGACGCCACCTTCGCCCGGCTTCGCGAGCTCGGTGCGCTCGAACCGGCCGACGCCAGAGAGTGGGTGGCCTCGCTGCGCAGCGCCGGCGCGGTCAAGGAACCGGGCGAGCTCCAGCGCCTGGTCGACGACTTCCCCGACGACCAGGACATCGTCGAGTTCGTCGCCGCCGAACTGTGGCAGCGCGCCGCCGCCACCGGGATCGTCGAGGACGCAGAGCTCGCCCGCCAGGCGTGGGGGACGGCGTTGCGGATGGTCGGCCCCGGCCCGCGCACCGACGCCGAGGGCCGGCGGATGATCGGCCTGCTCGACCGGTTCTACCGCGCCGGGCGCCGGGCGAGTTCGCCGGTCGGCAGCTACCAGGAGTTCGAGCAGGCCCTGGTCAGGTTCGCCGCCGCCGGGCCGGAGTCGACGCTGCTGGCCGCCGACCTGCTTGCCGGGGACAACCCCGGCCTCGCCCTCGACCTGATCGCGCAGGTCGAGGCGAGCTCGGACGCCGTCCTGGTCTCCGCGGTGGCGGCCTGCGAACTGGACGACTTCGCCGGCGCGGTGGCACGGTTCGACGAACTGGCGGCGGTCTGGGGCAGGGGCGCCAGGTCGCTGGAGCTGGAGGACCGCTCCCGGTGGATCCAGGCAATGACCGACGTCGGGCGGTTCGCCGAGGCGGACGCCGCCTGCAGCGGCACCCTCGCAGCGCTGGATGACCGGAGCGGGGCCGGGGAGCCGTGGGCACTGCCAGGACGCGAGGCCGCCAGCCCCGACCACTGGCGGCACACCTTCCACCTGCTCGCCTACCGGCTGGCCTCCCAACAGGGCCGTTACGCCGACGGCTGGGAGCACCTGCGGGCCTCGCAGGCGGTCGACGAGACCAAGCTCGAGTCGGGCCTGCAGCGCTCCATCCTGCGGGTGCGACTGCTGCTGGTCGGGCGCGACGAGGCCGAGGAGATCCTCGAACGGCTGCGAGAACTCGACTCCGGCGGCCCGTACGACACCACCTACGCCGAGGCCTGCCTGTGGGTGTCCGCGCAGTGGGGCAACACCGCGGACGACCTCGGCGTGGGTGTCAGCCCGCGCAAGCGAACGGCGGACGTGTTCGGGCCGCCGTCGGCGGCCCGGTACCGCGGCCAGGCAGCGGCCCGCGAACTGCTCACCCGGGCGGACCGGACGGTCAGCTCGCGCCAGAAGGTCCGGCTGGCGCTGCTCGCCGGCGACGACGACCTCGCCAGCGCCCTGCTGGCGGACGAGCCGCTGACGGCGGACGACCCGTGGACGGTCAAGGTGCTGGCGGCGATGCTGGCGCTTCGCAACGGCTTCGACCTGACCGCCCGCAGGCTGCTGGAGGAGGTGCTGCCGCAACGCCGCCACGATCTCGACCTGCGGGTGCTCGACGCCCAGGCGTACCTGATCGCCGGGGACTACCGGCTGGCGCTGCGGGAGTCGATGGCGATCACCGAGGCGGTGGGCGGCCACGTCCTGGCCCGCACGATCCAGGCCGAGGCCGAGTTCGAGGCCGCGCTGGCGATGGCCGACGACTTCGACGGCAACAAGAACTCTGTCGAGAACGTCCAGCAGCTCATGCTGGCCGTGGCCGACTACCGGCAGGTGGCGGACACCCACCTGGCGACCCGCACCTACCTGCTGACCGGGGGTGTGCCGGACGGCGTCGGCTCCGAGCCGCTCACCCCGCGGCTGTTCGCCGAGATCTGCCGCCGCGGCCTGCACGCCGCGATCCTGGCCCAGGAGAGCATGGACCGGCTGGGCCTGCGGGCCGACGCCAAGCTCGTCGACGACGCCCAGGACCTGCTGCAGCACCTGCGCGGCATCACCCGGCCGTGCTGCCGCCGGCTGCAGGGCACCCGCTGGCGGCGGCTGCTGCACCAGGTCCGCCACCTCCCCGAGCGGGACGAGGCCTCCCGACTTGCGGCGCTGATGATCTCCTACCGCTGGTCGCGCTGGACCACGATCGCCCAGAACCTCGTCTTCTTCGTCGTCGGCGGCGTGATCGCCGCGCTGGCGCTGTGGGGCAGGCTTCCCGGCCCGGAGTCGGACACGATCCGGGTGACGGTGCTGGCGCTCGGCGTGCTGCTGATGCTGATGCCGTTCGCCCGCAACCTGAAGGTAGGGGTGGTCGAGCTCAGCCGCGAGGAGTCGCCGGCGCCGTTGTCGGGCCGCTCCAAGTCGCTGCGGACGTCACGGCTGCTGCTGCGCGCCCACCACCTGGGGACGTTCGCCCCGCCGTCACCCCCCGACAAGGGACGACGTGCCCGCCAGCGGGCCGAGGACGCCGCCGGCCTGCCGGCCTCAGTCGACCCGGCGTAGCTCCAGGCCGAGCTCCCTCGCGTCCAGCGCGCGCAGCAAATCGTCCAGCAGGGCGGAGGGGAAGCTCCCGATGTCGCGCAGGTCGATCAGTGCCCGTCGCTGGGCACGGATCAGGTCGAGTTGCAGGTCGAGGCTCTCGCCCTGGATCTCGCGGGCGTCCTCGGCCGCGTAGGCCGGGGCCGTCTCGGCGACGATCCGGCGGACGTAGCCGATCGTCGCCGGCGAGTACGGGGCGCCGTCGGCCCGCGCCAGGCCGGGCTCGTCCAGCCGGGCGTTCGCCACCCGGGCGAGCTCCGACTCGAGGGCGAGCCGCTGGCCAGCGTCCGCCCCGCCGTGGCCGGTCAGGCCGAGACGGCTGGCCAGGGCCTGGAGCGTGCTGCCCTGCAGCAGCAGGGTCCCGGCTGCGACCACGAACGCGATCAGGATCAGCAGCGAGCGGTGCGGGGTGCCGGTCGGCAGCGACTGGGCGGCGGCCAGCGTGATCGCGCCGCGCATCCCGGCCCAAACCAGCACGGCCCCTTCCCGCCAGCCGAAGCGCTCGGCCGCCAGGTAGTCGATATCGCTGAGCCGCCGGTTGATCATGGCCTGGAGCCGCGCGCCCCGCTCCCGCAGCGCCGCTCCCCGCTCGTCGGTCGCCACCGGCACCAGGGCCAGCCGCTCGTCCAGCTTCTCCTGGAACTCCCCGAGCCGGTCCCGGCGGGCGACGGCCCGCCGCTCCCGCCGGGCGAGCAGCCACAGCGAGCACGCGACGAAGACGATCCGGACCCCGATCACCGCCGTCGCGGCGATCGCGCCGAGCTGGACGGCGGCGGTGATGCTGTCGTGCTCGGCCACGACGTCCTCGACCAGGGCGAACAGTTCCAGCCCCATCAGCAGGAAGATCGCGCTCTCCAGCAGCAGCTCGATGGTGCGCCACACCGCCTCGCTGGTCAGCCGGGTCTGCGGCGACAGCGACTCCGGCGATCGCCGGCCGATCACCAGCCCGGCGACGACGGTGGCGACCAGGCCGGAGGCGCCGAGGTGCTCGGCCGGCAGGTAGGCGACGAACGGGATGATGAGCGACACCGCCACGACCAGGCTCGGCGTCCGGAGCCGGGCGGACACCCAGTCCGCCACCCGCCCGACGAGGTATCCGATCACGAGCGCCATCACGACGGCGTAGAGGAACCACAGCCCGACCTCCCACACCGCCAGAGCTGCCCCGACGGCGGCGATCGCGGAGCGGAGCAGGACCAGCGCCGACGCGTCGTTCAGCAGGCTCTCGCCCTCGAGGACGGTCGCCAGCCGGGTCGAGAGCCCGGCCTTCTTCGCGATCCCGGTCGCCACCGCGTCCGTCGGGCTGACGATCGCACCCAGCGCGATCCCGACCGGCAACGGCAGGTCAGGGATCAGCCAGGTCATCAGCAGCCCCACCACGAACGCGGAGGCGAACACCAGCAGGACCGAGAACCCCGAGATCAGCGGCAGGTCGCGGCGGAACTCCATGGCCGGGATGTTCACCGCCGCGGAGTAGAGCAGCGGCGGCAGGATCACTCCGAGGATGAGTTCGGGCTCCACCTCGATCGCCTCGACGACCGGCAGGAAGCTGATCCCGATCCCGAGCACCACCAGCAGCAGCGGCGCGGCGACGCCGACCCTGGGAGCGAGCGCGGTGACCAGGACGACGAACGCCACCCCCGCGACCGCGATCAGCAGCACATTCTCCACGCCCTACTCCTGTCCCCTCTCCACCGCGGCCCGGGCCGCGGCCTCGATCCGGGCGACATGTTCCTGCCACTGCGCCGGGGTGCGCGGGGTCAGGTTCTGGTCGTCGGCGCCGAGTCCCGCTCGGGCGTCGATGGATTCGCGGACGATATCGGCCTGGCCGGTGTGGCGGGCGGTCTCGACCAGCATGTGGGTCAGGATCTGCGCCAGCGTGACCCGGCGCCGCTCCGGCGGCCACCAGGGCACCTCGCCGGGGGCGTCCAGGGGGAGTTGCGTGATCGTGGCATCGCTGACCCGCGCGCTGTGGTGATGGAGGTCGAGGATGTCCTGACGGGACTCGCCCGGCGTCACCCACAGGTCGGCGTCCGGCTCGGCGTCACCGGCGAACCACGGCAACTCCCAGCCTGGGTCGCGTCCGAAGACCTCGGTGAAGTAGCCGAGCTCCACGCTGGCGGTGTGCTTGACCAGCCCGAGCAGGTTCGTGCCGGTCGGGGTCATCGGGCGCCGCACCTGGTACTCGTCCAGTCCGTCCAGCTTGAACAGCAGGTCCCGGCGAAGCCCCTGCAGCCTGGTCAGCAGAGCGGCCTTGGTGTCGTCCATGGGCCGACTATGCCGTCTGGCGGTGGCGGTGCCAAGGCGGCCGGGCACGGGCTCAGCGCAACGGGCCGAGCCGCGTGCCAGGCTCTCCGGCCAGCGCGACCCGGATCGCGTCCAGGTGCCGCGGCGCCATCGGCGGCAGGGCGTCCACCGGGAAGAAGGACGCCTGCACCGCCTCGTCGTCGCCCGGCGCCGGTTCGCCCGCGACCCAGCGGCAGCGGAAGACGTGGTCGATGTACTCGGTCTCGTCGCCGTTGGGGTAGGTGATCACCTCGGTGACCGTCAGCCAGGCCAGCGCCTCGACCTCCGCTGTGACCCCGGTCTCCTCGACGACCTCGCGGAGCGCCGCGTGGTGCGGGTGTTCGCCCGGGTCGACGATCCCGCTTACGGGAGTCCAGCTGCGGTCGTCCGTCCGCTGGACCAGCAGCACCGCCCGGCCGGCCGCGGTGTCCCGCAGCACGACCGCGGTCGCACCCGAAAGCCAGAGCCGGTCGTGGCCGACCTTCTCGCGGAGCCGGAGGATGAAGTCAGGGGTCGGCACGCCGCCAGCCTAGCGACGCCCGGGGGCCGGTGCGTCAATGGGCGGGCGGGCCGTCCGCGGCGCCCTCCGGCTTGGTGAGGAAGCCGCCCAGCACAACCCCGGCCAGCCAGATCACCCCGACCACGGCGAACGCCGTCCGGGCGCCGGCCGCCAGGGCCTCCTCGGGGGTGCCGGCCGCGGTCGCGGCGACGGTGGACATGATGGTCACGAAGAGGGCGGTCCCGGCGGCGCCGGCGACCTGCTGGACGGTGCCCACGGTTGCCGACCCGTAGCTGCGCAGGTGGTGCGGGAGCGCGCCGAGCGCGGTGGTGAACAGCGGGGTGAACATGAACGCCAGGCCGAGGCTCATCAGCAGGTTGGCGCCCAGCAGGTGCCACCACTGGCTGGCAGGGGTGACGCCGGCGAAGACGACGAACGAGCCGGCGACCGCCAGCCCACCGG
>JAVHXR010000065.1 GCA_031119515.1 Propionicimonas sp. | reverse complement strand
GGCGTGCACCCCGGCGTCGGTGCGGCCGGCCACGGCGAGCTCGGGTCGTTCGTCCAGCCGCAGCACCCGCTGGATCCACAGCTCCAGCTCGCCCTGCACCGTGCGCAGCCCGGTCTGCGCCGCCCAGCCGTGGAAGCCGGCGCCGTCATAGGCCAGGTCGAGGCGGAGTCTCACGCGGCGTCCTGGCGATCCTCGCCGGGCCGGCGGTAGCACAGGTCCGCGATCCGGCGGCCGGCCGCCAGCCCGCGGGCCTCGTACTTGGTGACCGGGCGCAGGCCCCACCTGTCGCCGGCCGAGTCCGGGCAGCGTTCGAGGCCCGGTTCGGCGTCCAGCACCTCGCGGGCATGGTCGGCGTAGTCGGCCCAGTCGGTGGCCAGTCGCCACCGGCCGCCCGGGACGAGCTTGCGCGCGACCACGGCGGCGAAGTCGGGGTTCACCAGCCGGCGCTTGTGGTGACGCGCCTTGTGCCAGGGGTCGGGGAAGAACGTCCACAACTCCGTCACCGACTCCTCCGGCAGCGCCGTAGCCACGGCCTGGCTGCCGTCGGCGACGACCACCCTGACGTTGCCGACGCCGGCGCGTTCCAGCTTCGACAGGGTGCTGGCGACGGCCGGCTGGAAGACCTCGAAGGCGAGGATGTTCGCCTCCGGGAAGGCCAGCGCGAGGGCGGCGACGGCGTCGCCGTTGCCCGAGCCGATCTCGACCATCAGCGGGCCGGGGCGGCCGAACACGGAGTCCGGCCGGATCCTGGCTCCCGTGGCGACCGAGGTCACCCGGGCCGCGCTGGGCAGCTCCAGCACCCACCGCTCCCGCAGGGTGTCCCAGGCCTTCTGCTGGGAGGGGTTCATCCGGGCGCTGCGCCTGACGTAGGACACCACGTCGCGGTGGATCCGGGGGTCGTCGGCGGGCATGGCGGTCATTCTAGGAGGCCGGAGGGCGCCGGGTTCCCACCCCGGCTGGGGGAGCGGTCAGGGACGGGTCAGGGTCGACGGGGTTGGGCAGGCCGGGCCCGGGCGGGTTACATGGAGGTGCGCCCGCCCACCGCGTTGCCGGCGCGACACGAGAGGACGACCATGCGGGCCATTCTGAACATCATCTGGCTGGTCTTCGGCGGGCTGTGGCTCGCCCTGGGCTACATCCTGGCCGGCATCGTCGCCTGCATCCTGATCGTCACCATCCCGTTCGGGATCGCGTCCTTCCGGATGGCGGGGTACGCGCTGTGGCCCTTCGGCCGGGCCGTGATCCGCAAGCCCGAGGCGGGCGTCGGCTCCGCCCTCGGCAACGTGATCTGGTTTCTCGTCGCCGGGCTCTGGCTGGCCATCGGCCACGTCACCACGGCGATCGCGCAGGCCGTGACGATCGTCGGGATCCCGCTGGCGGTGGCGAACCTGAAGATGATCCCGGTCACCTGCGTGCCGTTCGGCAAGGAGATCGTGGACTCCCGCTACCTCGCCCCCGGCACCCGGCCTCTGCACTCCCTGTGAGCGGCGGGGGCGTTCCCGTGCGGGGCCGCCGTCGTCTGCGGCGCCCTGATTGGTGGACGGCGGACGCCGCCCTCTAGGGTGGCGGGGTGGGCTTCCCGATCGACTGGCACCTGCTGCTCACCACAGCTGTAACCCTCTTCGTGATCGTCGACCCGCCCGGGCTGCTTCCCGTCTTCCTCGGTCTCACCAACTCGCTGTCGGCCGCCGAGCGCCGCGCTGCGGCCACCAAGGCCTCGATCGTCGCCCTGGGCGTGATCGCGGCGTTCGCGGTCTTCGGCCAGCAGATCCTGCTCTACCTGCATGTCTCGGTGCCCGCCCTGCAGGTCTCCGGCGGGCTGCTGCTCCTGATCGTCGCGCTCGAACTGCTCACCGGACGCGGCGGCGACCCTGTGCTCCACAAGGGGGTCAACGTCGCGATCGTGCCGCTGGGGACGCCGCTGATGGCCGGGCCGGGCGCGATCGTGGCGACCATGCTGGCCGTCCAGGCCGCCCCGGTCCCGGTCGGTCACCTCACCGTGGGGCTCGCCCTGGTGGTCGTGATGGGGCTGGTGTGGGTGTTCCTGCGCTACGCCGGCCTGATCCGCTCCGTGCTGCGGGAGTCGGGGACGATGCTCGCCTCCCGGATCGCCGGTCTGTTGCTGGCGGCCATCGCGGTGCAGATGGTCGCCGACGGCGTCTTCGGCTTCATCGCGGCCGACGCCGCGGCCTGAGCCGGCAGCGGGAGAGCGTCGAGGGCCGGCGCCGTTGCCGGCCCCCGACATGGGGTGGTCAGGAGGTCGCCCTGGCGAACTTCTCGGCGAGGTTGGCCGGCAGCAGTTCGTAGCCGTGGAACTCGCGGCTGAACGTCCCCGAGCCGTGCGCGACGCCGCGCAGGTCGATGGCGTAGCGGGACAGCTCCACCTGCGGGACCAGCGCCCGGATGATCGCCTTGTGGCCCTCGGAGTCCGAACCGAGCAGCTGGGCACGCCGGCCTGACAGGTCGGTCATCGCCGGGCCGAGGTACTCCTCGCCGACCGTGACGGTCACCAGGTCGATGGGCTCGAGCAGCGCGACCACCTTCGGGTTCGCGGCCTCCTTGATGGCCAGCGAACCGGCCAGCTGGAAGGCCATGTCGGAGGAGTCCACCGAGTGAGCCTTGCCGTCGAAGAGGGTGACCCGGATGTCGACCATCGGGTAGCCGGCGAACACCCCCTTGTCCAGCTGGTTGCGGATGCCCTTCTCCACCGAGGGGATGAACTGCCGCGGCACGGCACCGCCGACCACCTTGTCGACGAACTCGAAGCCCGCGCCGCGCTCCAGCGGCTCGACCTCGATGTTGCAGACCGCGTACTGGCCGTGGCCGCCGGACTGCTTGACGTGGCGTCCCATCGCGGTGGCCTTGCCGACGAAGGTCTCCCGCAGCGGGATCTTCAGCTCCTCCTGCTCGACCTTCACGCCGTAGCGGTCCACCAGGCGGGCCAGCAGCAGGTCGGCGTGCGCCTGGCCGGTGGTCCACAGCACGAGCTGGTCGTTGCCGCCGCGGTCGAGCCGGACCGTGGTGTCCTCGACGACCAGCCGGTTGAGTGCCCCGGACAGCTTGTCCTCGTCGTTGCGGGTGGCCGCCCGGATCGCCAGCGGCAGCAGCGGGTCGGGCAGCGTCCAGCGCCCCACGACGGCCGGACGGTCCTTCGACGACAAGGTGTCGCCGGTCTCGGCCGTGGCCAGCTTCGGCACCATCACGATCTCGCCGGCGATGGCGGAGGTGCGCGGCTTCAGCTCGACCCCGGCGGCGGCCTGGATCTGTCCGATCCGCTCGTCGGAGTCGTGGTCGCCGGAGCGGGCGCCGTGCCCGCTGACGTGGACGGTGTCCTCGGCGCGCAGCGTGCCGGAGAAGATCCGCACCATCGACAGCCGTCCGGCGAACGGGTCGGTGGTGGTGCGGATCACCTGTGCCACCAGCGGCGCGGACGGGTCGGTGCCCGGCACCGGCAACTCGCCGCCGCCAGGGGCGCTGACGGCAGGGTTCGGGTGCAGCGACGGGGTGGGGAAGCCGTGCGCGATCAGTCGCAGCAGTTCCTCGACGCCGACACCGGTGTTGGAGGCGACCGGGACGACCGGGAACAGGTTGGCGGTGGCGACCGCCTTCATCAGGTCGTCGAGCAGGTACTCGGTGTCGAGCTCCT
Source organism: Propionicimonas sp. (assembly GCA_031119515.1). Lineage (GTDB taxonomy): Bacteria > Actinomycetota > Actinomycetes > Propionibacteriales > Propionibacteriaceae > Propionicimonas. Next base: position 6,451 of record JAVHXR010000065.1, on the reverse strand, counting down.
CGCCGCTGAGGTACCGGTCCATCAGCGAGTCGTCCTCGGCCTCCTGGATGATGGCCTCGATCAGCGGACCCCGGTAGGCCTCGACCTGGTCGTCGTCGGCGGCGAGCTTGCGGTTCACCACGTCGCTGCCGGAGTAGTCGTGCTCCTCGAGGCTGAGCAGCCCGATGTTGCCCGAGACCACCCCCGGCGCCGAGAGGGTGGGGACGTGGGTCGGCAGGACGCCCTCGCCGAAGGCGGCCTGGGTGGCGGCGACGGAGCCGTCGAAGTCGGCGTGGCCGGCGTCCAGCTTGGTGAGGGCGATGATCCGCGGCAGGTTGGCCGCGGCGCACTCCTCCCACAGGGCGGTCGCGGCCCCGTCGATGCCGTCCGCGGCCGAGATCACGAAGATGGCGGCGTCGGCGGCCCGGATCCCGGCCCGCAGTTCGCCGCCGAAGTCCGGGTGGCCCGGCGCGTCCAGCAGGTTAGTCAGGGTGCCGCGGTTCTCGACCGATGCCACGTAGAGCTGAGCGGCGCGCTCGGCGTCTTCCTTCTCACCGCGGTAGCCGGCGATCCGGGCCTTGAGCAGCTGTTCGAACAGGGAGGTCTTCCCCGACCCCGCGTTTCCGATCAGGACGACGTTGCGGACTTCATCGGGATTGGTGACCTGCAGGGAGGCAGCGCTCATCTTTGAACTCATGGCACAACATTGCCCGGGGTGATGGCACCCTGCAACCGGTTTTGCGGGATTGCCCCGGGGCCCGGCCGACCCTCGCCGACCACCTCGCACGAGAGGTTCGCCAGGCGTCGGGACGCGCCGGATCCACCGCGCGGGCGCCGGTTCGGAAACCGTTCCTCGTCCCGGGTCGGGCAGCGCCGACCGGACCCGGGACCTGTCCGGCGTCGCCGGTCAGCGAGCGTCCATCGGGACGTAGTCGCGTCGCGCCGAGCCGGTGTAGATCTGCTTCGGCCGGGCGATCTTGTTGTCCGGGTCGGTGATGAACTCCTGGTACTGCGCGGCCCATCCTGCCGTCCGCGGGATCGCGAACAGGACGGTGAACATCTCCGGGGGAAAGCCCAGGGCCTCATAGATCAGGCCGGAGTAGAAGTCGACGTTCGGGTACAGCCGGCGGGAGACGAAGTAGTCGTCGGTGAGGCCGTACTTCTCGAGTTCCTGGGCGACCTGCAGCAGGGGGTTGACGCCGGTGATCTCGAAGACGTCGTCGACAGCCTTCTTGATCACCCGGGCACGCGGGTCGTAGTTCTTGTAGACACGGTGGCCGAAGCCCATCATCCGGGCACGGCCGGCCTTGACGCCCTCGATGAACTCCGGTACCCGGTCGACCGTTCCGATCTCGCGGAGCATCCGCAGCACGGCCTCGTTGGCGCCGCCGTGGAGCGGCCCGTGCAGGGCGCCGACGCCGGCCGAGACGCAGGTGTAGAGGTCGTTGCCGGAACTGGCGACGGAGCGGACGGCGGAGGTCGAACAGTTCTGCTCGTGGTCGGCGTGCAGGATGAACAGCACCTCGACGGCGCGGACCAGCCGAGGGTCGGCCTGGTAGCGCCGCTCGGCCTGCTTGAACAACATCTGCAGGAAGTTGTCGCAGTAGCCGTAGGAGTCGTCCGGGTTGATGTACGGCTTGGCCTTGCCCTTGCGGTAGGCGAAAGCGGCGAGGGTGGGCATCTTGCCGATCAGCCGGGCGGTGTTGAGCGCCCTCGCCTCCGGGTCGGTGAAGTTCTGCGCGTCGGGGTAGAACGAGAAGAACGCCGCCGTCGAGGCCATCAGGATCGACATCGGGTGGGCGTCGTAGGGGAAGCCGGCCAGCAGTGTCTTCAGCTTGTCCGGGAGCCGGCGGTGGCTGGTGATCGTCTCCTCCCAGGCCGCGAGCTCGTCGGCGCCGGGCAACTCGCCGTTCAGCAGCAGCCAGGCCACCTCGAGGAAGGTCGAGTGCTCGGCGAGCTGCTGGACGGGGTAGCCGCGGTACTCCAGCACGCCCGCCTCGCCGTCGATGTAGGTGATGGACGAGCGGCACGAGGCGGTGTTCACATACCCCGGGTCGTAGGTCGCGATCGGGGCGCCGTCGACGCTGAACTGGCGCAGTTCGGTGGCCCGGATGGTGGCGTCGGTGATCGCGAGCTCGTGCTCGACGCCGGTGGCCGGGTGCCTGATCTGGAGAACGTCTGCCATGGGCGCACCCTACGATCCGGGACGGCTGCCGGGGCGCCGTCCGCGATATTTGACCCTGTGGGCAGCGGTGCCGAGACGGCGGTAGGGGACCGGGGCGGCGGTGGTCAGGGATCCCCGCCGCGGCTTGCGGCGCACCGGCGCGGGTGCGCGGTGCCGCCTGGGTCGGCGCTGGTGGCGGGCGCCGGGCGTGCTCCCGGCTTCCCGGTCGGGCCCGCCCGGAGTGGGCGACCAGGCTGCGTCCGTGGCCCCACAGTGCCGGTGAACCCCGCGGTTTTGACCCACCTAACCGCGCACGGTAACCTTGGACGTCGTTGCGCTGCGGTCTGCCCTGTGGCCGGGCCGCGAACCGCAGATGGTGAAGAATCTCATGGAAGCAGGTCTTTGACCGTGTCTACGTACAGCCCGAAGCCCGGGGAAGTGACCCGGAACTGGCACGTCATCGATGCCGAGGACGTCGTCCTCGGCCGTCTCGCGGTCACTGCCGCCACCCTGCTGCGCGGCAAGCACAAGGCGCAGTTCGCACCGCACGTCGACACCGGCGACTTCGTCGTCGTGGTGAACGCGTCCAAGGTCGCGCTGACCGGCAACAAGCGCACCGACAAGCTGGCCTACCGCCACTCCGGGCGGCCGGGTGGCCTGAAGTCGATCTCGTACGGCGAGCTGCTCGACACCGATCCGCGCAAGGCCGTGGAGCGGGCTGTCTGGGGCATGCTGCCGAAGAACAAGCTCAGCCGCCAGCTGATCAAGAAGCTCAAGGTGTACGCCGGGCCGGAGCACCCGCACACGGCCCAGAAGCCGCAGCCGTACCAGATCACCCAGATCGCCCAGTGACAGGAATGACCGTGACCGACATCGTCGAAGAGACCACGACCGCCGACGAGTTCGTCCCCTTCACCGAGGGTGAGCGCGAGATCGCCTACCGCGCCGAGGCCGTGCCCAGCACGGCCGTGCCGGGCGGTCGTCCCGCCGTCGTCGCCCCCGCCGGTGCGACCGGCCGGCGCAAGGAGGCCATCGCCCGCGTCCGGATCGTCCCGGGCACCGGCAAGTTCACCATCAACGGCCGCACCCTCGAGGACTACTTCCCGAACAAGCTGCACCAGCAGACGGTCAACGAGCCGTTCGTGACCGCCGCTGTGATCGGCTCCTACGACGTCATCGCCACCATCACCGGCGGCGGCGTGACCGGCCAGGCTGGCGCGCTCCGTCTCGGCATCGCCCGCGCGCTGAACGCCGTGGACGCCGAGGCCAGCCGGCCCGCCCTGAAGAAGGCCGGCCTGCTCACCCGTGACGCCCGTGTCAAGGAGCGCAAGAAGGCCGGCCTCAAGAAGGCCCGCAAGGCTCCGCAGTACAGCAAGCGGTAATCCCACCGCCCACGATGCCCCGGCTCTTCGGCACCGACGGGGTGCGCGGCACCGCCAACAAGGACCTCACTCCCGAGGTCGCGTTGCAGGTGTCGAGCGCCGCCGCCCGCGTGCTTGCAGAGGCCGGGGCTTTCGGTTCCGGGCGCCGTCCGCGCGCCCTCGTCGGCCGCGACCCGCGGGCTTCGGGCGAGTTCCTCGAGGCGGCAGTGATCGCCGGCCTCGCCTCCTCGGGGGTGGATGTCGTCCGGCTCGGGATCGTCCCGACCCCCGGGGTCGCCTTCCTGGTCGGTGAACTCGAGGCCGATCTCGGCGTGATGCTGTCGGCCAGCCACAACCCGGCCCCCGACAACGGCATCAAGTTCTTCGCCCGGGGCGGGGTCAAGCTCGACGACGACCTCGAGGACGCGATCGAGGCCGCGATCGGGCAGGCCTGGGACCGCCCCACCGGCGGCGGGGTCGGCCGGGTGAACCCCGACCTGGGCGCCAGGGAGGCCTACGTCGCCCACCTGGTCTCCAGCCTCGGCCAGGACGCCAGCCTGGAGGGCCTCACGGTGGTGATCGACGCCGCCCACGGCGCCGCCTACCGCACCGCCCCGGACGCGTTCGCCGCGCAGGGTGCCCGGGTGGTGCTGCTGCACGCCGAGCCCAACGGCCACAACATCAACCTCGCCGCCGGGTCCACCCACCCCGAGGCGCTGCAGGCTGCCGTGGTGCAGCACGGCGCCGACCTGGGGATCGCGCTGGACGGCGATGCCGACCGTTGCCTCGCGGTGGACGCCGCCGGAGCACTGGTCGACGGCGACCAGATTCTGGCGATCCTGGCGCTGGCGATGAAGGCGAACCGGACCCTGCACAGCGACACCGTGGTGACGACGGTGATGAGTAACCTCGGCTTCATGCAGGCGATGAGGCGTCACGGCATCGCCGTCGACACCACCAAGGTCGGCGACCGCTACGTCCTCGAGGCGATGAACGCCAACGGCTTCACCCTCGGCGGCGAGCAGTCCGGTCACGTCATCATGAGCGAGTTCGCCACCACAGGGGACGGCGTCCTGACCGCTCTCCACCTGGCCGCCGAGATGGCCAGGAGCGGCCGGTCGCTCGCCGACCTCGCCGGCGTCGTGACCCGCTTCCCGCAGGTGCTGGTCAACGTCCCCGGTGTCCACAAGAGCCGCGCCGGCATCGACCCCGAGGTCAACGCCGCCGTGACCGCTGCCGCCCGCGAGCTCGGCGACGACGGCCGCGTCCTGCTGCGGCCGTCCGGCACGGAGCCGCTGGTGCGGGTGATGGTGGAGGCCCCGACCATCGAGCAGGCCAGCGCCATCGCCGAGCGGCTCGCGTCCGTGGTCCAGGATCGCCTGAGCCTGTGACCGCCGCGCGGGCGGGACGTCCGCCGGCCTAGCCCCGGCGGCCCCTCCCGGTCGACGCCTGCACCGGCCGGCCGGATCCACCCGGGCAGGCCTGCAACGAAACCGGGCGCGGCAGACTCTTTCCTGGTGTGAGGACGACCGGCCGGATCGGAGCAGCCGTGGAAGAAGCCGTCGGACCGGGGTTCGACGACTACGTCCGTGCCCGCTCCGACGCTCTGGTGCGGCTGGCCTGGCTGGTGACCCGCGACTGGGAGGACGCCAGGGATGCCGTCCAGGACGCCCTCGCCTCGCTCTACCCCCGCTGGGACCGGTTGCCCCCGGCCGGGCGCCGGGAGGCCTACATCAACCGGTCCGTCGTGAACTCCTGCCTGGCGGTGGTCCGGCGCCGCCGCAGCCAGCCGGTCGCCGATCCGGCCAGCCTGCCGGCAGCCGTCCCGGTGGGCGACCACGCCGGACCGATCGCCAATGCCGACGCCGCCTGGCGGCTGTGCGCCGAACTGCCCCCGGTCCAGCGGGCGGCGGTGGTGCTGCGTTTCTACCGCGACTACAGCTTCGGCGACATCGCCGAGGCCCTGGGATGCACCGAGTCGACAGCGCGCTCCCACGTCCACCGGGCGTTGGCGGCGCTGCGGTCGCGGGTGGAGGAAGGCTGAGGACAATGGACGAGATCGAGCGGGCCTTCCGCGACGCGCTGCGGCGGGCGGACTTCGTGGCGGTGCCGGTGGCGCCGATCGACCCCGACGAGATCGCCGGGCGGGCCGGGGCGCGTCGTCCCCGCCGGCTGGGCGGGCTGGCCGCCGCGGCGGCTGTGGTCCTCGTCGTGGGGGTCGGTGCCGGGGTATGGCTCTCGAACCCTCGCGGCTCGACACCGGCGGTCCCGGCCACCCCGCCGGCGGCCGTGGTGGAGGTCGACCTGTTCTCCGGTCGTGCGAACCCGACGGTGGTGCTGTCCGGCACGGTGGCCGACGACCTGTACGGCATGCTGGCCGACCAGGCCGCGCTCGGCGCCCCCGAGGCCGCCGATCCGCCCGGCACCGGCCTCGGCTTCCGCGGCTTCGTGGTGCAGCCGGCGGACCAGACCCGTCCGGTCCTGCGGATCCTTCCCGGGTCGGTCTACGTCGACTCCGCGGGCGGGCCGGAGCTGGTCCGCGACCCGTCCGGCGGCTTCTTCTCGCTGGTCGCCGACGCGCTCCCCGCAGACGTGATGGAGCAGGTAAGGCAGGCGTCGGTGCAGATCCGGGTGGGCAACGCCGGCCCCTCGGGCCTGGACGCCGTCGAGGTCACCTTCCCGGACAACCAGGTGGTCGACTACGGCGCGGTGGCTGCCGGCGAGGCGTCCGACTACCACCTCGTCGGGCTGGCGTACCGCTACTCCCTGATCGTCGCCACGGCCGACGGCGAGGAACGCCGCTGGCAGCCGATCGACTTCGTGGGCGAGACCCCGCTGGCCCCCGGGCGCTACACCTACGAACTCAGCGTCGACGGCGCGGACGGAATCGGCGGGGCGGGGTCCTCCACGAACCGCAGGTTCGGGTTCGCACGACCGGAGAACAGGT
>JAVHXR010000064.1:8535-10359 GCA_031119515.1 Propionicimonas sp. | reverse complement strand
GCAAGACCACGCTGATCCAGCGCCTGCTTCCCGTCCTGGCCGGGCGCGGGATCGCCCGACCCGACGTCCTGCTCACCTCGCTGATGCGGCGGGCGGTGTCGACCGCCGCGCCGCTCGCGCGCGCCCTTGACCTCCCCCTGCACGGCCACCCGCTGCTGCACGAGGTGGGCGGGGTCTTCGACGGCGCGGACGAAGGCCCACACGCCACCGGGACGGCGCTGCCCGGCAGCCCGGCGAGCGCGCTGCTGGAACTCAGCCCCCACCTCGTCCTGCCGGACGGGGCGGACGAGACCGGGTGGCACCGCCGTCCGTTCGAACCGCCGCTGGGGGCCTGGGAGCGGGCCTGTGAGGTGGTCGACGGGTTGCGGGCCGACTACGGCGACACCGAACAGGTGATCGGGGTCGTGACCCATGCCTGGTTCAGCCAGTACCTGCTGCACGCCCTGCTCGGCTGGGCCCCGGGCGACAGCGGCCGGCTGTCGGCGTGGCTGGTGATCAACAACACCGGGCACACCTACCTCGAACTCGAGCCGGGTTCCGACTGGCCGCCCGCTCTCGTCTGGCTGAACCGGCACGACCACCTCGAGGAGACCGAGCTCACCGGCTGACGGCGCCGGGTTGGGAACCGTCCCCGCGAACCGGTCTCGGAACCGTCCCCGCGAACCGGGTTGGGAACCGTCCCCGCGAACCGGGTTGGGAACCGTCCCCGCGAACCGGGTTGGGATCAGTCGACCGCCAGCAGGCCCTCCTGGCAGGAGACCTCGAACTCGAAGCCCGGGTCCTCGGCGTGTGAGGCGACCCGCAGCAGGTGCCGTCCGTCCACCGGAGCCCGCCGACCGACGGCGGCATCCCACCGGGCGAACGCCTCCGCACCGATCTCCACCCGGGCCGCGACCCGCCTGCCGGCAGCCACCCTGACACGCGCCACCGCTGCCAGTTCGGGGGCGGCACCCGCCACCCGCGCGTACACCTGCGCGACGTGGACGGTGTCGCGCGTCCCGCCGTTCGCGACGGCCAGGTGGACCACCACCCGACCGTCCGCGGCCTCCACCCGCTCGACCTCACAGCTGGTCTGGACGTACCCAAGCCCGAAGCCGAACGGCACCGCGGCGCCGTGCCGGCGGACCCCGGGCGCGCGGTAGCCGATCCCGCCGTCGGCGTCGTAGTCGAGGGTGGCGGCGACGATCTCGGGCCCGTGGTCGCCGCCCGGCAGGTGGGCGCGCTCGCGCGGGAAGGTGAGCGGCAGGCGTCCGCCCGGCTCGGCGTCGCCGAACAGCACCGCCGCCAGCGCCGCGCCGAACCGCTCGCCCGGGTACCACGCCTGCAGGACGGCTCCGACCTCGTCGAGCCAGGGCAGCAGGACCGCACCAGGAGTGTTGAGGACGACGATCGTGCGCGGGTTCGCGGCCGCCACCCTTGCGACGAGCTCGTCCTGGTCGCCGGGCAGCGCGAGCGAGTCGCGGTCCATTCCCTCCCCGCTCGCCTGGTTCACCAGCACGACCGCCGCGTCGGCCCGGGAGGCGGCGACGACCGCCTCGTCGATCAGGCCGGACGGCGGCTGCCAGCCCAGCCGGAGAGTGGGGCCGAGCCCCAGCGGGGGGATCGTGATCGCAGGCCCGGGAAGGAAGTCGAGCTCCAGGTCGACCGGTTCACCCGCGACCAGCTCCACCACCGCCTGCAGCGGGTAGCGGGGACCGTGGAGGAACTGCTCGGCCTCCCGCGAGCCGACCAGGACCGTGCTGCCGTCCACCCCCAGCCTCGCCCGGCCACCCACCGACAGGCTGAGCCGGTCGAAGTAGTTGACCAGCACGCCCGCGCCCAGCA
>JAVHXR010000064.1:7301-8525 GCA_031119515.1 Propionicimonas sp. | reverse complement strand
GGCCAGCGGGAGGCGGGGTCGGCCGGGTCGACGGCGTGGTCGACAACCGGCAGCGTCTCGAACCAGCGGTCCCCGGCGGGGTTGGTGAACTCGACCTCGATCCCCGGCCCGGACCCGTCCGGCAGGATGAACGCCGTGGCCGGCACCACCGGGAGCGGCACGTCGCCGAGGCTTCCCTGCGCCACCTCCACCCTGCGGTCGCCGGCCCGTGCCCGAATGCCGTCGGCAGGGGTCACCACCCGGTCCGGGTCGAGGTCGACAGCCGCCGAGCCACCGACCACGAACAGCGCATCGAGGCCCGCCGGCCCGATCACCGCCAGGCTCGCGACGCCCGGATCCAGCGGCAGCACTCCGTCCCGGTTCCGGACCAGCACCATCGAGGCGATCGCGGCCCGCTCGGCCAGGTCGCGGTGACCGGCGGTCGAGGGCATCGACGGCTCCGGCAGCGGGTGGTCGGCCAGGCCGGAGCCGATCAGCGCCCGCACCAGGTTGGCGACCAGGCCGGCCACGGCCGCCTCGGGGGCATCCCGCAGCATCCCGTCGGTGCGCCCGCCCGGGCCGCCGAGCGCCCCGAGGTCCACGCCGGCGGCCAGCGCGGCGGCGTCGTCGCGAACCGCGAACAGGAAGTCCGGACAGAAGAACCCCCGCCATCCCCACTCCCGCCGCGGGATCGCGAGCAGCTCGGCGGACTCGCAGACGTAGCGACCGTTGATCCGGTTGTACGAGCCCATCATCGACCAGGCGCCGGCCTCGACCGCCGACCGAAACGGCCGCAGGTAGGCGTCCTGCAGCACCGCTCCGGAGACCCGGACGTCGACCGCCTCGCCGCGTCCGAGCAGGCCCTCCCCGGTACGGCGGTCCTCGCCGTTGTAGGCGACGAAATGCTTGAGCTGGGCGATCACGTGGTTCGCCTGCAGGCCGCGGACGTGCGCCGCCCCGATCTCCCCCGCCAGGTGGGGATCCTCCCCGAACGCCTCGGGGATCCGTCCGGCCCGCGGATCGCGGGCCAGGTCAAGGGTGGGGCCCAGCACCACGCTGAACCCGGCCGCCCTGGCCTCGGCGCCGACGGCCCGTCCGTACTCCTGCGCCAGCTCGGGGTCGAAGCCGGCGGCGAGTGCGATCCCGGCCGGGAACGCCGTGGCGCCGGGGACGTCCCGCAGGCCCGTGCCCGCGTCCACGTAGTGCGGGAAGGGCAGGCCGCGCCGGGTGAGCGGTCCGAAGTCA
>JAVHXR010000064.1:0-7291 GCA_031119515.1 Propionicimonas sp. | reverse complement strand
GGAGCACGGTCTCGTGATGGATATCGTCATTCGCGGTGGCCTCGTCCTCGACGGCCTCGATGACCGCTGGCGAGATCAGGCTGAACGTCCCGAACAGCGGCTGGTTCGGCACCCACGCCATCCGGCGGGTGAAGTCGCGGGCGACCGCGGGATCGATCCGGTGGAACGCCCCGATCACGGTCTGGTAGGCCTCGGGGTCGTCCATGATCGTGGCCAGCGAGGTCTCGGTGGTGAGCCGCACCGGGGCGGGTTCCGGCTGGTCGGCGACCACCCACTCGTGCCGGCCGGCGGCGACCTCGAACGGCTCGCCGCCGGGCAGCCGGACGGTGGCGCTGGTATTCGGCGGGACGGTGGCGACGACCTGGATCCTCCCGTCGACCCGCCGCCACTCCACCTCGGCGGCACCGTAGGGGGTGTGGTGCCCTGTGCTCGCCCAGTCGAGGCCGGGAATCGGCTGCGGGGCGATCGTGAGGTGCTTGTAGCCAGGGCTGGCCGGGGCCAGCCCGCCGACCACGCGGTGCAGCCAGTCGGCGACGGCACCGAGCGCGTAGTGGTTGAACGAGGTCATCTCACCGGGGTTGATCGAGCCGTCCTCGAGCAGCGAGTCCCACCGTTCCCAGATCGTCGTCGCCCCCATCGTGACCGGGTAGAGCCATGACGGGCACTCGGTCTGGAGCAGCATCCGTCCGGCCTGCCGGAGGTGGCCGGTGCGGGTGAGCGCGTCGGTGATCAGCGGGGTGCCGACGAAACCGGTGCTGATCCGGTAGCCGTCGCGGCGCACCAGCCACGCCAGCCGCTCCCCCATCCGAGCCCGGAGCCCCGGGTCGGCGGCGATCCCGAACTCGATGGCCAGCGCGTACGCGGTCTGGGCGTCCGACAGGATCCTTCCGGCACCGGTGACGTACTCGGCCAGCCAGGCCTCCCGGACTCGCTCGGCGCGGGCTGCGTAGGCCGTGGCGTCGTCGGCCCGCCCCAGCAGTCCCGCCGCCCGGGCCAGCAGGCTGGTCGACAGGTACAGGTAGGCGCTGGCCACCAGGTCGGAATCCACCTTCGCCTTGCCGGGCAGGTCCGGCGGGGCGTCCGGATCGACCCAGTCCCCGAACTGGAAGCCGCCCTCCCACAGGTTGCGATCGCCGGCGATCCCCAGCAGCTGGTCCACCCACGCCTTCATCGACGGGTACTGGACGGCCAGCACATCGACGTCGCCGAACCGGTCGTGGAGCACCCACGGCAAGACGGTGGCGACATCGCCCCAGGCCGCGGCCGGCACCTCGGAGGAGTTCAGCACGTCGGGGACGATGAACGGGACCCCGCCGGAGTGCCGCTGCTCGAGGGCGACGTCGACCAGCCAGGAGGCGAGGAAGCCGTTGCAGTCGAACAGGTAGGAGGCGGTCGGGCTGAACACCTGGATGTCGCCGGTCCACCCCAACCGCTCGTCGCGCTGCGGGCAGTCGGTGGGCAGGTACAGGAAGTTCCCCCGCATCCCCCACACCACGTTCTCGTGGAGCCGGTTGACCAGCGGGTGCGAGCACTCGAACCAGCCGGTGCGACGCATGTCCGAACCGATCACCTCGGCGACGATGTCGGCCGGGTCGAAGGCGCCCGGCCAACCGGTCACCTCTGCGTAGCGGAAGCCGTGGAAGGTGAAGGCTGGCGCCCACTCCTCCTCACCGTCGCCGGCGAGGGTGTAGCTGTCGGTCGCCTTCGCGACCCGCAGCGGCCGGACGCCCAGCTCGCCGGCCTCGAGCACCTCGGCGTGCCTCAGCGTGACGGTGTCGCCGGCCCGCCCGCTGACCCGGAGCCGCAACCGGCCGACCAGGTTCTGTCCGAAGTCCAGCAAGGTGGTGCCGGACGGCGACTCCGACACCGCGGCGACCGGCACCTGCTGGGTGACCCGCACCTCCGGCGAGGTCCGCGGCCCCGGCACCGGGCCGGCGGGCAGCACCAGGGCTGCGCCCCAGCCGCCGCCGAACCCCGGCTCGGAGCAGCCGGACGGCTCCCGGCGGGCGTCGTACGCCTCCCCCACGTAGATCCCCGACGACGTCCACGGGCCGTCGCCCCTGGCCTGCCAGTCGGCGCCGGTGCGGAGCCACTCCGCCGTCCCGTCGGCGTACTCGAGCAGCAGCTGCCCGGCGAACCCCGGCTGCTCGCCGTAGAACGGCTTGGCCAGGCCCTGGAAGCCGAAGTTCTCGGTGAACCAGCCGCCCGCCAGCGCCACGCCGATCGCGTTCGGGCCGGGCCGCAGCAGGGCGGTCACGTCTGCGGTCTCGTGGACCAGCCGGTACTGGTAGGGCGTCCATCCCGGCTTCAGGATCTGGTCGTCCACCGGGCGGGCGTTGACCTGCGCCTGGTAGACGCCGTGCGCTGTCGCGTACCAGGTGGCCCGGACGAGCCCGTCGGCGACCTCGAACTCCCGCCGCAGCAGCACCGGCTGGGCGTGCCGGCCGGGCGAGGACAGCCCGATGAACCGGGCCTGCCACTCGTCGCCGGCCAGGAAGGCCGCCACCACCTCCCGGTCGGCGCTCCAGTCGGTCCAGCCGTCGACGCCCTCGACCCGCACCGCCAGGAGGCCACGCTGCCGGGGCCGCAGCGCCGGGAACGGCCACGCGACCAGCACCGATTCGTCGCCGTCGATCCGGTGGACGACCGCCCCGTCCCCGCCGTCCCAGCGGAGTTCGGCCGCGAACTGGCGCCAGCCGGGTACCTCGCTGCGGGTCACCCACGACACCCTCGGCGAGGCGACGGCGACGTACGGCGGGTCGTCGCGGTACTCGAGGCGGACGGAGTCGATGGCGGTAGCCATTGCTTGGCCTTTCACAGTGGTGGTCGCAGGGGGCAGGTGCGGGCGGTCAGCCCTTGACGGCGCCGGAGGTCATCCCGGCGACGATCTGGCGCTGGAAGATGATGTACATGACCAGCATCGGGACCGTGATCACCAGGATGTTGGCGAACAGCAGGTTGTAGGTGGTCTGGGCCTGGCTCTGGAAGTTGAACAGGGTGAGCTGGACGGTCGCATTCTGGTTGCCTGGCAGGAAGTAGAGCGGGTTCTGGAAGTCGTTGAAGACGAAGATCGACTGCACCACCACGACCGTGACGATCACCGACCGCAGCAGCGGGAAGATCACCCGGAAGAACAACCGCAGCGGCCCCGCGCCGTCCACGATAGCGGCCTCGTCGATCTCACGAGGGATGGTGGCGACGAACGCCCGCATGATCAGCACGGTGAACGACAGCCCGAACGCCACCTCGACGAGGATCAGCCCGTGCAGTGTCTTGAACAGGCCGAGGCCCTGCATCACCCAGATCGTCGGCACCACCGCCGGCGGGATGATCAGCCCCGCCAGGACGAGGGTGTTGATCAGCAGGTTGAGGCGGCTGCGGCGGCGGTCGAGGACGAAGGCGATCATCGAGCCGAAGATCACCATCAGGGTCACGCTCGCGACGGTGAGGATGGCCGAGTTGATGAACGCGATGATCAGCATGTAGTCGCGGGCCTGGAAGACCGAGACGACGTTCTCCCACAGCTGGAAGTTCGCCGGCCAGGAGAACTGCAGCCGTGCCGCCTCCACCGGATCCTTCGCCGCCATCGTGAGGATGAACGCGAACGGCACCAGGAAGACCGCCGTCGTGAGCAGGATGCCGGCCAGCCCGACCAGCCACCGGGTCGCGGGACGCATGGCGTTCACAGCGAGGTCTCCTTCGAGTTCAGCCACCGGCTCAGCGGGTAGATGATCGCCGTCACGACGATGAACAGGATGACGTTCCCGGCGGTCGAGAGCCCGTAGAAGCCGGCCTGGTACTGCTTGTAGATCACCGATGCGATCACGTCCGAGGCGAATCCCGGCCCGCCGCCCGTGGTCGTCCAGATCAGGTCGAAGGACCGTAGCCCGCCGATCAGCGAGAGCAGGATGACCGTCGAGGTGGCCGACCAGGACAGCGGCAGGATGATCCGCCGGAACACCTGCCAGGACGAGGCACCGTCCACCCTGGCGGCCTCGAAGTACTCGTGCGGGATGGCGGCGATCCCCGCGATGTAGATCAGCGTCGCGAGCCCGACCCCCTTCCAGACGTCGATCCCGGCGACGCTGAGCAGGGCGATGCTCGGATCGGTCAACCAGCCCGGCCCGTCGATGCCGAGGACCACAGCCCAGACCTGGTTGACGACGCCGTGGAACGGGTCGAGCAGGATCTGGAAGGTGAGGCCGACACCGACCGTGCTGACCAGCACCGGGAAGAAGGTCACCGACCTGAGGTAACCGCGGGCGATGATCGGCGCGCTGAGCAGCACGGCCAGCAGCATGCCGAGAACGACCTTCGCCCCGGAGGTCACGAAGCCGTAGATCAGGGTGTTGCGCAGCGACCCGATCAGGCCGGGCTCGCTGAAGAAGAGCACGAAGTTGTCGAACCCGATGAACGTGGACTTGAACAGCGTCCAGCGGGTGAACGCGAAGTAGAACGACAACGCGGTGGGGACCAGGAACAGCGTGACGAACACGATCCCGCCCGGCAGATGGAACCACAGCGGGTAGGCCTTGTCGACGTAGCTGCCCGAGGCCCTGCGAGGCCTGGTCGGTCGACCGGCCCGCCCCGGGCGGCTGGTCTGGGTGATGGTCATGGCGATTCCTGGGTGGATCGGGGGACGGCGGCGCCCCGGCGCGCCGGTGGCGCCGCCGTCGGGATAGATTCAGTGCGGGGAGTGGGGGCCGGGCTCCATCCGGCCCCCACGACCCGTCACCAGCCCTCGAGTCCGAGTTGCTGGGCCTGCTTCTTCACGTCCTCGTCGTAGCGCTTCGCGCCGTCGGCGGCGGTGCTGATGCCCGAGCCGACCTCGACGGTGATCTTCTCCAGGTTCGGGCCCTTGATCGGCGACAGGAACTCCAGCGCCGGGCTGACGTTCCCGTCGGTGAAGAACTGCTGCAGGTCGGTCACCGCGGCGGGCAGGCCGTCGGGCAGTGTCGAGCCCTTGATGAGGTAGGGACCGGTCGGGGTCGAGGCCGCGGACTGGGCGTCGCACGCCTCCGGGGTGGCGACCCAGGCCAGGAACTTCTTGGCTGCGTCCAGCTTCTCGCCGGTGGTGGTGGTCGGGATGTACAGCCCGCTCGGCGTCCAGGCGGTCAGGCCGTAGCTCGCCGCGTCGTCGCCCGGCTGGGCGAAGAAGCCGATGTTCTCGGCGGCGTCGTCGGCCAGGTCGAGGTAGCTGTTGATCACGAACGTGAGCATCGGGTACTGGGCGCCGGTGCCGTCCACCAGCGCCTGCAGGCCCTGGGAGTTCTTGATCGAGGCGAAGTCCTTGTTCAGGTAGCCGGCCTTGTAGACGTCCTCCAGTCGCTGGAAGCCCTTGATCGCGGGCTCGTCGACGTACTTGGCCTGGTTGGCGGTGTACTTCTCGGCCCAGTCGGCCTGTGCGGCGGTGACGTTGTGGAAGTCGGCCAGGACGAACAGCTGGGAGGTCCAGGTGTCGCCGTAGGTCTGGATCACGGGATCGATGCCCGCAGCCCTGAGCTTCTCGTTGTTGGCCATGAACTCGGCCCAGGTCTTGGGCACCTGCAGGCCGAGGTCTGCGAAGACCTTCTTGTTGTAGAGGATGCCGCCGCCCATCGCCTGGCCGAACGGCACACCGAAGACCTCTCCGCCCGAGGTGACGGCGGTCTTGAAGGTGTCCTCCACGCTGCCCATGAACGACTCACCGGTCAGCGGGACCATGTTGGTGCCCGGGTCGAGGGCCGCCATCAGCGAACCCGAGTTGTACTGGAAGACCTCGGTCATGTCTCCGGTCGCGAGCCGGGTCTTGACGATGTTGTCGCCGTCGGCGCCCTGGGCCCGGGTCTCGAGCTTCACCGTCACGCCCTGGTTGGTCGCGTTGAAGGCGTCGATCATGGCCTGGGCCTGGGTCACCGTCTGGTCGGAGTTGTCCGCCAGCAGCGTGATCTCGACGTTGGCTGCCGGCGCCTCGGAACCGCTCGGCGCGGCCGAGCCGGTGCTCGTGCCCAGTGACCCCGGGCTGCACGCCGACAGGGTGAGGGTGCCGGCGGCGAGGCCGGCGACCAGGGCCCAGCGGCCCTTGGTGCGGAATGACACTTCGTTGTACCTCCTGGCTCGTGGCCACCACCGGGTTGTGGTGGGCCGTTACGTGCTGACTTGCTGCTGCCGGCGGGCGGCGCCCGCAGCGTCGGTGGCCCGCGCCTGGGGCGCGGCGGTGGAGGCACGGGCCATCACCTTGGGGGTGATCACCTCGTGCGCGGTCTGCGTGCGGCCGCCGATCCGCTCGAGGATCAGCCGGACGGCGATCGCCCCCATCTGGGTGCCCGACTGGTTGATGCTGGTCAGGGCCATCCGGGGGTGGGCGGCGATGTCGGTGTCGTCGTAGCCGACGACGGAGGCCTGCCCGGCGGTGAGGCCGAGTTCGGCGACCGCCTGCAGCACCCCGAGCGCCAGTTCGTCGTGGGCGGCGAAGATGCCGACCGGCCCGTCGGCTGCCGAGAGCAGGGCGAGGGCGCCGACCCTGGCGGACTCCTGGCCGCCCTCGACCCGGACGAACTCGGGCTCGAGACCGAGCCCGGCGACCGCCCGGGCGTAGCCGGCGACCCGCAGCCCGTGCGGAGTGTCCGCCGTGGTGTTCGGGCGGGACTCGGCCAGGGTGAGGTGGACGATCCGGCGGTGGCCGAGGTCGTGGAGGTGGCGGACGGCGAGGGTCGCCCCGAGCAGGTCGTCGCCGACCAGGGTGTCGTAGTTCACCGAGTCCTGGTGGACGCCGATCATCACCAGCGGTGTCGTCCGTCCGAGGTTCTCCAGCCAGGCCTGCGGGACCTGGGAGGAGATCGCCACGATGCCGTCCACCTGGCGGTCGGCCAGCGCCTCGATCGCCTGCGGGCCCTGGTCGTGGTCGGGCCCGGCGGGGGCGATGATGAGCTGGTACCTGGTGTCGGCCAGTGCGGTCGTCGCGCCGGTGATGATCTTGGGGAAGAAGTGGTTGTGGATGTCGGGGATCTCGACCCCGATCGTGTAGGAGGATCCGCGCATCGCGCGGGCAGAGGCGCGCGGCCGGTACCCGAGTTCGTCGATCGCGGCCTGCACCTTCGCCCGCATCTCGGGACTGACCCCGTACGCGTCGCGGATCACCTTCGAGACGGCGGCGCGGGACACTCCCGCGACGCGTGCCACGTCCTCGATGGTGACCGAGTACCTCGCCTGGATCGTCACTGACCTCTCCTGACCTCGCCGAGTTTTGTAGATCGCTCTACACGAGGTTTCGTAGAGCAATCTACGCAGAGAGTAGAGCGGTCTACAAGAT
>JAVHXR010000063.1:2115-10455 GCA_031119515.1 Propionicimonas sp. | reverse complement strand
ACAGGTAAAGACGCCGCGCTCACGGCGGCGACGGTCGCCCTCGCTGGGTAGCAGGTCCGGGTCAGCCGCCGGAGGCGTCGGATTCGGCCGCGCTGAGGTCCTGGTCGCCCAGCTCGGTCGAGTCCAGCCAGCCGTACGGCAGCACGACCCTGTCGCGCGGGGTGCCCTGGCGGCCACGCGGGGAGGACAGCTCGCCGACCGGGAAGCCGATGTCGGGGTCGAGCCGGGCCAGGTTCTCGTCCAGTTCTGCCAGCGAGGACACCATCGCCAGCGCCCGTCGGGTGTCGCCGCCCACGGGGAAGCCCTTGAAGTACCAGGCCATGTGTTTGCGCAGGTCGGTCAGGCCGTGTTTCTCGCCGTACAGGTCGGCCATCAGTTCGGCGTGGCGGCGCACCATTGCCGCCACCTCGCCGAGGGTCGGCAGCGTCCGGGTGTCGCGGCCGGCGAACGCGTCGGCGAGGTCGCGGAAGAGCCACGGCCGGCCCAGGCAGCCGCGTCCGATGACGACGCCGGCGCAGCCGGTCCGGCGCACCATCTCGAGCGCGTCCGAGGCCTCCCAGATGTCGCCGTTGCCCAGCACGGGGATGTCGAGTTCGGCGACGAGCGTCCCGATCGTCTCCCAGTCGGCCTCGCCGGAGTACGCCTGCTTGACCGTCCGGGCGTGCAGGGCGACCGCAGCGCACCCCGCGTCCTGCGCGATCCGTCCGGCGTCGAGGTAGGTCAGGTGTTCCTGGTCGATGCCGAGCCTGGTCTTCATCGTGACCGGGACTCCGTACGGCGCGGCCGCGCTGACGGTCGCCTGCAGGATCGCGGCCAGCCGGTCGCGCTTCCAGGGCAGCACGCCCCCGCCGCCGCGCCGGGTGACCTTCGGGACCGGGCAGCCGAAGTTGAGGTCGATGTGGCCGACCCCGAACTCCTCGCAGAGGATCACCGCCGCTCGCGCCATGACGTCCGCGTCGACGCCGTAGAGCTGGACGGAGCGCACCGTCTCGCCCGGGTCGAACCGCAGCATGTCGAAGGTCTTCGGGATCCGCTCCACGATGCCGCGGGAGGTGATCATCTCGCAGACGTACAGGCCGGCCCCCTGCTCGCGACACAGCTGCCGGTAGGCGGCGTTGGTGATCCCGGCCATCGGCGCCAGCACGACCGGCGTGTCGATCGTGAGCGCGCCGAGCCGCAGCGGGGCGGTGAGCACATCTCCAGACATCTGGGCCACCCTACCCGGCCGCCCCCGCGTCCCCCATTCCCGGTTCACCGGGGACGGTTCCAGTGAACCGGCTTCGGAACCGTCCCCGTGAACCGGCATCGGAACCGTCCCCGCGAACCGCAAGGACCGGCAAAGGAGACAGTCCCTGAACGCAAAGCGTCTGATTCACCGGGGACGGTTCCAGTGAACCGGCTTCGGAACCGTCCCCGCGAACCGGAACGACCGGCAAAGGAGACAGCCCCTGGACGCAAGGCGTCAGCAGCCCACCAGACGGGCGCCGAGGTAGGCGCGCACCTGGTCGAGCGCCACCCGCTCCTGGGACATGGAGTCCCGGTCGCGGATCGTGACGGCCTGGTCGTCCAGGGTGTCGAAGTCCACCGTGATGCAGAACGGCGTCCCGATCTCGTCCTGGCGACGGTAGCGGCGTCCGATCGCCTGGGCGTCGTCGAACTCGACGTTCCAGAACTTGCGCAGCTCGGCGGACAGGTCACGCGCCTTCGGCGACAGCGCCTCGTTGCGCGACAGCGGCAGCACAGCGGCCTTCACCGGCGACAGCCTCGGGTCGAGCTTCAGCACCGTCCGGGTGTCCACGCCGCCCTTGGTGTTGGGTGCCTCGTCCTCGGTGTAGGACTCGACCAGGAACGCCATCAGCGAACGCGTCAGGCCTGCCGCCGGCTCGATGACGTACGGCAGGTAGCGTTCGCCGGTGGCCTGCTCGAAGTACGACAGGTCGGTCCCGGAGTGCTCGGAGTGGGTTCCGAGATCGAAGTCGGTCCGATTGGCGATGCCCTCCAGCTCGCCCCAGCCGTCGCCGCCGACGAAGCCGAAGTTGTACTCGATGTCGACGGTCCGCTTGGAGTAGTGCGAGAGCTTCTCCTTGGGGTGCTCGTAGTGGCGCAGGTTCTCCGGCTTGATGCCGAGGTCGGTGTACCAGGCGGTGCGGGCGTCGATCCAGTGCTGGTGCCACTCCTCGTCCGTCCCCGGCTTGACGAAGAACTCCATCTCCATCTGCTCGAACTCGCGGGTGCGGAAGATGAAGTTGCCCGGGGTGATCTCGTTGCGGAAACTCTTGCCGACCTGCCCGATGCCGAACGGCACCTTCATCCGCGAGGTGTTCTCGACGTTCTTGAAGTTCACGAAGATGCCCTGCGCGGTCTCGGGACGCAGGTAGTGCAGCCCGGACTCGTCCTCGATCACGCCGAGGTAGGTCTTCAGCATCATGTTGAAGTCGCGCGGCACGGTGAACCGCCCGAGGGTGCCGCACTCGGGACAGTTGATCTCCTCCAGGCCGGACGGCTTGCGGCCCTTCTTGAACTCGAACGCCTCCTCGAGCTGGTCGGCCCGGAACCGCTTGTGGCACGACAGGCACTCGGTCAGCGGATCGGAGAAGACACCGACGTGGCCGGAGGCCACCCAGACCTGCCGCGGCAGGATGATCGAGGAGTCCAGGCCGACCACGTCGTCGCGACCCTGCACCACCGAACGCCACCACTGGCGCTTGATGTTCTCCTTCAGCTCCACGCCGTAGGGACCGTAGTCCCAGGCGGCCCTGGTGCCTCCGTAGATCTCGCCGCACGGGTAGACGAACCCGCGGCGCTTGGTGAGGGTGATGACGTTGTCGAGGCGGCTTGCCACGTTCGCTCCTTGTCGCACGACGCGTTACCCGGCTGGCAACGCGCAACTCGACCTAGCTTATCGAGCGGGGCAGGTTCTCCCCCACCTCGGCGGGTTCGGCGTACGCGCTCGGCTCGTCGATCGCCTCGCTCAGCAGCGGCACCAGTACCAGCTTGGCGTCGTACCCGTTGAACGAGCGCCGGTAGGACCCGACGTCGACCCACTTCGAGGTGATCGTCCACAGCCCGGGATCGTCGAGGTTCTGCAGCAGCCACGCGCCCTCACAGCCGGGACGGCTCCTGAAGAAGTCCACCGCGACCTGCGCCCTGACGGTGAAGTCGGACGCCTGCCCGACCCGGAAGCGGCTGATCGCGAACACGCCGCCATGGTAGCGAGACAGCCGGCGGAGGATCGGACGCGCGACCGCCACGCGACTCCCGCGCCGAGATCCCGGGGCAAGCCCGGGATGACGTCTTCAAGCCGAGGATGACGTCTTCGAGCCCGGGATGACGCCTTCGAGCCCGGGATGGCCGCTCCATACCAACCCCGGGGTCGACGCTCAGGCGCCGGGTTCCGAGCGGTCCACATGGCCCAGCGAACGCAGGCCGCGGTCCAGGTGCCAGCCCACGAAGGCGGCGACCAGCCCGCTGCCCTCCCTGACGGTCTCCGGCGCTACCTCGCGGGTCGCCGGCCAGTTGCCCGACAGCAGCGCGGCCAGGTACGCGATCGTCGCCCGGGACGGGTGGGACACTCCAGGCGGACGGCACTGCCGGCACACCATCCCGCCCAGCGCCGGGGAAAAGGCCTCGTGCGGGCCGGGTGCGCCGCAGCGCGCGCAGGCATCGAGGCTCGGTGCGTAGCCCGCGAGCGAGACCGACCGCAGCAGGTAGGCGTCCATCACCACCACCCCCGGACGGGGGCCGTCCGACGTCCCGGCGGTCAGGGCGTGCAGGGCGCCGACCAGCAACTGGTACTGCTGCAGCGCGGGCTCGCCCTCCTCGACAACGAGCCGGTCGGCGGTCTCGATCATCACCTGACCGGACGTGAAGCGCTGGTAGTCGTGGCTGAGCGGTTCGGAGTAGGGGTGCAGGGTGACCGCCTGGGTGATCACGTTGAGGCTGCGCCCGGTGGCGAACTGGAGGTCGACATGGCTGAAGGGCTCGAGCCGCGCGCCGAACTTCGACGACGTCCGCCGGACCCCGCGGGCGACCGCCCGCACCTTGCCGTTGCCGCGCGACAGCATCGTGATGATCCGGTCGGCCTCGCCCAGCTTGTGGGTCCGCAGGACGACCGCCTCGTCACGAAAGGTAGGCACCCCACCATTCTCCCCGTCCTGATTCCCCGGCTCGGCAGGCGTGCCGGAGGCTTCCGGTGTTACCGTTCACTCACGGCTCAAGGCCACCCGAACGAACGCTTCCGGCAGGAGGATCAATGACGATCGACGACCAGGTTTCCCAGGCCCGCGAGGCCATCGAGTCCGGGCGGACGGCGCTGGGGATCGAGCTGGGCTCCACCCGCATCAAGGCGGTCCTGGTCGGCCCGGACAACGCCCCGATCGCGACCGGCAGCTTCGACTGGGAGAACCAGTTCGTCAACCGGGTCTGGACCTACTCCCTGGACGCGGTCTGGGAGGGCATGCGCGCCTGCTTCGCCGGGCTGGCCGCCGACGTCCGCTCCCGCTACGACATCGCACTGGAGAGCCCCGGGGCGATCGGGGTCTCGGCGATGATGCACGGCTACCTGGCCTTCGACGCCGACGGCGAACTCCTCGTCCCGTTCCGGACCTGGCGCAACACCATCACCGGCCAGGCCGCCGAGGAGCTGTCGGAGCTGTTCGGGCACAACATCCCGCAGCGCTGGAGCATCGCCCACCTGCGCCAGGCGATCCTGAACGGCGAGGACCACGTCGGCTCGATCGCCCACATCACCACCCTCGCCGGCTACGTCCACTGGAAGCTGACCGGCGAGAAGCTGCTCGGCGTCGGCGACGCGTCCGGGATGTTCCCGATCGACATCGCCACCGGCAGCTACAACACCACGATGCTCGGCCAGTTCGACAGCCTCGTCGCCGACCACGGGTTCGGCTGGAAGCTCGGGGACATCCTGCCGGCCGTGCTGCCCGCCGGGCAGGCCGCCGGCCGGCTCACCGCCGCGGGTGCCGCGCTGCTCGACCCGACCGGCACGCTGCAGGCCGGGATCCCGCTGTGCCCGCCGGAGGGGGACGCCGGCACCGGGATGGTGGCGACCAACTCCGTGGCCCGGCGGACCGGCAACGTCTCGGCCGGGACCAGCATCTTCGCGATGATCGTGCTCGAGGGCGAGCTGTCGCGCCGGCATGCCGAGCTCGACCTCGTGACCACCCCGGCCGGCGACCTGGTCGCGATGGTGCACTGCAACAACGGCGCCAGCGAACTCAACGCCTGGGCCGGCCTGTTCGGCGAGTTCGCGACCGCCCTGGGGGCGGGCGCCACCCAGTCGGCGGTGTTCGAGACCCTGTTCGGCGCCGCCCTCGCCGCCGAGCCGGACGCCGGCGGGCTGCTGTCCTACAACTACCTGTCCGGGGAGCACATCACCCACCTGGCCGAAGGGCGCCCGCTGTTCGTCCGCACCCCGGAGAGCACCTTCTCGCTCGCCAACTTCATGCGGGCGCACCTGTTCGCCTCGCTCGCGACGCTGCGGATCGGGATGAACGTGCTGCTGCAGGACGAGGGCGTCCAGCTCGACTCGATGTTCGCCCACGGCGGCCTGTTCAAGACCAAGGGGGTGGCGCAGCGCTTCCTCGCCGCGGCCATCGACGCCCCGGTATCGGTCGGAGAGATCGCCGGCGAGGGCGGCGCCTGGGGGATCGCGGTGCTCGCGGCCTTCCTGAAGGACGGCGAGCCGGGCCAGAGCCTGGGCGACTTCCTCGCCGGCGAGGTGTTCGCCGCCGCGCCGCTGGAGACAATCGCTCCCGATCCGTCCGATGTCGCGGGGTTCGAGGCCTACATGGCGCGCTACACCGCCGGCCTCGCGATCGAGAAGGCCGCCGTCGAGACCATCTAGGCACGGCATCTCCGGCGACCCAGCTGCCAAGGGGCCGCCGGGTGCCGCCGAAGGCTCGGCGGTGCCCGGCGGTTCAGCCGGGCCGGGTCAGCCGATCAGCTCGCGCAGGGCGCGGACGACAAGGGCGTGGTCCTCGTGACCCGCGAGGCCGGAGACGGCCGCCGTCCCCACCAGCCCCACGCCCCGCACCCGGACGGGCACGGCGCCGCCGTGCGCGGCGAACTCCTGGAACGGCAGCTGGGTGTCGGTGTTGAACTCGCGCCCCTTCGCCTCGAAGCGGTACCCGACGAGCAGCGAGGCCGCGTCGTAGCGCCGGACCACCGCCGCCTTCCGGGCCAGCCAGGAGTCGTTGTCGGCGGAACTGCCGGCCAGCGCGGCGTGGAACAGCTGCTGCTCGCCGCGGCGGATGTCGATCGCCACCGGTAGCCCTCCCTCGGCGGCCAGCTCGCGCAGCCGCAGCCCGACCGTCCAGGCGTCCTCGTAGCTGAACGACGGCAGGAGCAACTCCCGCTCCTCGGCCTCGAGGGCGGCGATGCGTTCGGCAAGTTCGGTTGTGCTCATGCTCATGGCTGCATCGTGTCACCTCCGGGGCGGGCGGCTCCACCGCTCCACCTGGAACCCGCAACGCCGCAGCAGTGCGACCGACAACCAGCGGGCAGGTACGCGACGCCGGGAGCGACCTCCCCCTAGGCTGGGGCGATGGGAATCCTGCGCATCACCGTCGATGACTCGGTGCGGATCGACGCCCGCTCCGCCCGGGTGCACCTCAGCCTGAAGGGCTCGTCCGCGGTCCTCGGCAACGCCGCCACCCGGCAGTCGGCCGAGGTCCGCACGCTCGTCGCCGCCCTCACCGCGGCCGGCATCGAGCCGGACGCGATCGAGGTGACGGGCGTGAGGCTGGAGTCGCGCAGCGGCATCCTCGGCAAGAGCCAGGCGGAGTACCTGCTGGCGATCGCCGCCGGCCCGGACCAACTGCCCGCCGTCCTCGGCGTCCTCGCCAACCAGCCCAACCTCTCCCTCACCGAGCTGGAGTGGGTGTTCGACGCGTTCGAGGCGAGCATCGACGCCACCGCTGCCGCCATGACGAAGGCCAGGCGCAAGGCGGACGCGGTCGCCGCCGCCGCGGCGGCCGAGATCACCGGGATCGCGAACATCAGCGACTCCTGGAGCATGCCGAGCCCGCGGGTGGCGTTCGCCGCCGAGGACATGATGGCGACCCGCGCGCTGAAGGCCTCGGCGCCCGTCGATCTGGGGGTCGAACTGAACGCCACGCAGGAACTCTTCGTGCATCTGACGGTGGATTTCGAGCTGGCCTCCTAAGGTGTAGCCATGCAGCGCATCTCGACGTTGAGGGTGGCGCCTTTGTGTCTGGGCGGGAACGTGTTCGGGTGGACGGCGGACGCCGCGACCTCCGAACGGATCCTGGACGCCTTCTGTGACGGCGGCGGGAACTTCTTGGACACCGCCGACTCCTATTCGACCTGGGTCCCCGGGCACACCGGCGGCGAGTCCGAGAGCGTGATCGGGGCGTGGCTGCGGCACCGCGGCCATCGCGACCAGGTCGTGATCGCGACCAAGGTGGCCAAGCACCCGGTCCACCGCGGGCTCCGTCCGGCCAACCTGCGGATCTGCCTGGACGGCTCGCGCCGGCGCCTCGGGGTCGAGACGATCGACCTCTACTACGCCCACGAGGACGATCCGCACGTCCCGACCGCGGAGTGGGTGGGCGCCTTCGACACGATGGTGAAGCAGGGCTCCATCCGCCACTGGGGGCTGTCCAACTTCACCGCGGAGCGGACCGCGGAGGTGATCGAGATCGCCACCGCCGAGGGACTGGCGCTGCCGGTCGCGCTGCAGCCGCACTACAACCTCGTCCATCGCGCCGAGGTCGAGGACGGCGGTCTGCGGGCGCTCGCGGAGGCCCACCACCTCGCGCTCGTCCCCTACTACGGCCTCGCAGCCGGCTTCCTGACCGGCAAGTACGCCCGCGACGAGCTGATCCACGGCGCCCGGGCGACCCGCGTGAAGTCGTTCGCCAACGAGTCAGGCTTCGCCGTCCTGGACGCCGTCCAGTCGGTCGCCGAGGAACTCGGCGTCGAACCCGCCACGGTGGCGCTGGCGTGGTTGCGCCAGCAGCCGGGCGTGACGGCGCCGATCGCGAGCGTCAGCGACCCCGACCAGCTCCCGCCGGTGCTGGACGCCATGACCCTCAAGCTCGGCCGGGCCCAGCTGAACCGGCTGAACAAGGCGTCCGCCGGGCTCTAGCCCGGACGCGGGGGGGGCCCCCGCCCCGCCCCGGGGCGGGGGCCGGGGGAGGTCCAGCTGCCCGCGCGCCGGGGTCTCCCCCCCACCCCCGCCCGCGCGGCGCTCGGCGAACTCGTCGCCGACGGCCTCGTGGCCGCTCAAGGCGGTCGCGGACTCGTCGTCACCGCCGTCTCCCTCGACGACATCGCCCAGCTCTTCGAGCTCCGCCAGGC
>JAVHXR010000063.1:0-2105 GCA_031119515.1 Propionicimonas sp. | reverse complement strand
CGGGCCCAGCTGAACCGGCTGAACATGGCGTCCGCCGGGCTCTAGCCCGGACGCGGCGAGGCCCCGCCCGCTCCGCGCGGGCGGGGCCTCGCCGCTCCGGGTCAGGCCTGCGAGTCGACCGATCCCTCGATCTGCGTCGGCGCTCCGGTGTGGGCGACCGCGATCTTGCGCGGCCTCGCCTCCTCGGCGACCGGGATGATCAGGCTCAGGACGCCGTCGGAGTAGTCGGCGGCGATCCGGTCGAGGGCGACGCCGTAGCCCAGCGTGAGCTGGCGGGCGAAGGTGCCGGTCGGTCGCTCGTGGACGAGCCACTTCTGCTCGCCCTCCCCGGTCGGCGTGGTGCGCTCCGCCCGGATGGTGAGGGTGCGGTCCTCGACGTCGATGTCGATCGAGGACGGGTCGACGCCGGGAAGGTCGATCCTCGCAATGAACGCCTCCCCCTCGCGGTACAGGTCCATCGGCATCGCCAGCGAGGCCGGCGTCCGGGCGGCGTCGGCGAACCAGCGGTCCATCTCACGGAAGGGATCGAAAGTGCGTGCCATGGGTGGTCACTCCTCTGAATCGTTCTGGCACTCTGCCTACCTGAGTGCTAACGACTTCCAGTCTGCGCCGGATTCCCGCTCCGATCAAGAGTTGAGCGCAGGAGACTCAACCCGTTCGCCGACAGCTGAGCAGTAGGCTTCCCGGGTGGCATCACCCAAGGTCCCAAGGCCCCCCGTCCCACACCCTTCGGGTGCCCGGCCCCCGGCCCTCGACCCGGTATTGCTGCCTCGTCACGTGGCGTTGGTGATGGACGGGAACGGGCGCTGGGCGAAGGCCCGCAAGCTGCCCCGCACGGAGGGGCACGCTCGCGGCGAGGACGCGCTGTTCGATGTCATCGAGGGCGCGATCGAGCTCGGGATCCCCTACCTTTCCGCCTACGCCTTCTCGACCGAGAACTGGCGCCGCTCACCCGACGAGGTGCGGTGGTTGATGGGCTTCAACCGGGACGTGATCCACCGCCGTCGCGACCAGCTGGACGCCATGGGCGTCCGGATCCGCTGGGCCGGCCGCGTCCCGAGACTGTGGAAGTCGGTGATCCGCGAGCTCCAGGAGGCGGAGGAACAGAGCCGGGACAATGACGTGCTGACGCTGCAGTTCTGCGTCAACTACGGCGGCAGGGCCGAGATCACCGATGCCGCCCGCGCCGTCGCCGAGGCCGCTCTGCGCGGCGAGCTGGACCCGTCCCGGCTGACCGAGGAGCGGTTCCGGCGGTTCCTCGACGAGCCCGACATCCCCGACGTCGACCTCTTCGTCCGCTCCTCCGGTGAGCAGCGGACGTCCAACTTCCTGGTGTGGCAGTCGGCCTACGCCGAACTGGTCTTCCTGGACACGCTCTGGCCCGACTTCGACCGGCGCGACCTGTGGCGCGCCGTCGAATCCTACGTCCGGCGCGACCGCCGCTACGGCGGCGCGGTGCCCAACCCCACCTGAGGTCCAGCGTTCCTCACCGACAGCCAGCGTTCCTCACCGACAGCCAGCACCCGGGGCGTGGCCCTCGACACCACAGGCCAACCCACGCCACCCCCCAGACGGACCCTCAGTCGGTCCCGAAGTCGAACGCCGCACCCTCCTCGGCCTCGGCGACCGCCTCGGGGACGTCGGCCGGCAACTCGTTGATGGCCGGCCCGGCACCCTGTTCGAGGACACCGACCAGCGCCGAGATGGCTCCGCCGACAACCCCCTGCCCGGCGTACTGCTCCAGCCGGGTGCGGGAGTCCTCGATGTCGAGGTTGCGCATCGTGAGCTGGCCGATCCGGTCCAGCGGGCCGAAGGCGGCGTCCTCCACGCGCTCCATGCTGAGCCGCTCGGGGTGGTAGCTCAGGTTGGGTCCATCGGTGTCGAGGATCGAGTAGTCGTCGCCCCGGCGCAGTCGCAGGGTGACCGTCCCGGTGACCGCCGAGCCAACCCAGCGCTGGATGGACTCGCGCAGCATCAGCGACTGCGGGTCGAGCCAGCGTCCCTCGTACATCAGCCGGCCGAGCTTGAGCCCGAAGGAGCGGTAGTTCTCCAGGGTGTCCTCGTTGTGGATGGCGGACAGCAGCCGCTCGTAGGCGATGTGCAGC
>JAVHXR010000062.1 GCA_031119515.1 Propionicimonas sp. | reverse complement strand
TGCGTCACCCGCGGGCTCGAACAGCTGCGACCGGGTCGTCTCCCCCACCCGCTCGTCGTCGAGCGCGCGGAGATCGTCGAACCGGGCCAGGGACGCCTCCCGGCCCTCGGCCGGCCGGGGCTGCGCCGGCGGCGGTGCGGGGATCGACAGGACGCGGCGGAAGCCGCGGCGGGCGGGTGCTGCATCAGGCATGGACGCCTCCGATCCAGACGGTCGCCCGGGGTGGGGCGCAGCCGCAGTCTAGCGAGCCGGGCGCCGAGGATTACGCACCTTTCCCGTCACATAAAAGCCCTTGTCGCACGGCCCTCGCCAGTTTGCCGTACCGCCAGCGCAAGCGGCCTTGTCAGGTTAGATTTGCAGGAGCATCGACGCTCACCAGAGGTTCAGCAATGGCACGTGACATCACCCAGCTACCCGATCTCGCCGCCGAGGGCGGCCGGGTTGCGCCCGTCCGCTCCCGGATGCCGGTCTACGTCGACCTGCTCCCACCGTGCAACAACGCGTGCCCGGCCGGGGAGAACATCCAGGAGTGGCTACGGCTGGTGAAGGCCGGCCAGGACGAGGCGGCCTGGCGCGAGCTGGTGCGCAACAACCCGTTCCCCGCGATCCACGGGCGGGTCTGCTACCACCCGTGCGAGGCGGCCTGCAACCGGGTGGAGCTGGACGGTGCGGTCTCGATCCACTCCGTCGAGCGCTACCTCGGCGATCTCGCCGTCGAACGCGGCTGGACCTTCGCCCGGCCGCGGTTCTCCTCCGGGCGCCGGGTCCTGGTCGTCGGCGCCGGGCCGTCCGGCCTGTCGGCGGCCTACCACCTGGCGATGGCCGGACACGAGGTGGAGATCCGGGACGCCTCCCCGCTGCCCGGCGGGATGATGCGCTACGGCATCCCCGAGTACCGGCTGCCCCGGGGCGTCCTCGACGCCGAGGTGCAACGGCTGGTCGACCTCGGTGTCCGGATCGTCACCGACTACAAGGTCAAGGACCTGCTGGCCGACCAGGCCGAGGGCGGCTTCGACGCAGCCTTCGTGGCGATCGGCGCGCACCTGTCCCGCCGGATCGACATCCCGGGCAGGGACGCCTCCCGGATCGTCGACGCGGTCAGCTTCCTGCGCGGCGTCGCCAGCGGCGAGCGTCCGGTGATCGGCCGCAAGGTCGCGATCTACGGCGGCGGCAACACCGCGATGGACGCGGCCAGGGTGGCCCGCCGGCTGGGCGCGGAGGAGTCGATCATCATCTATCGGCGCACCGAGGAGCAGATGCCTGCGCACGCGGAGGAGAAGGAGGGCGCGGTCCGCGAGGGCGTCACGATGAACTGGCTGCGGACGATCTCCAGCGTCGACGAGGAGGACCTGACGGTCGAGATCATGGAGCTGGACGAGGCCGGGCGGGCGACCGGGACCGGACGGTTCGAGAAGCTCAGGGCCGACACCGTCATCCTGGCCCTCGGCCAGGAGACCGACTCCGACTTCCTGCGCCGGATCCCCGGCATGCACTTCGACCACGACGTGGTGAAGGTCGACCCCCGCACCCTGATGACCGGCGTGCCCGGGATCTTCGCCGGCGGCGACGCCGTCCCGAGCGAGCGGACGGTCACCATCGGCGTCGGGCACGGCAAGCGGGCCGCCCGCCAGATCGACGCCTGGCTGGCCGGACGGGAGGCACCCAACCGGCCCAAGCACGACCTCGCCGACTTCGAGAAGCTCCACCTGTGGTACTTCGGCGACGCCCGCGGCACCACCCAGCCCGAGCTCGAGCCGGACCAGCGGATCACCGACTTCGACGAGATCGTCGGCGGCCTGAGCGACGAGCAGGCGCACGTCGAAGCCGCCCGCTGCCTCTCCTGCGGCAACTGCTTCGAGTGCGACGGCTGCCTGGGTTCCTGCCCGGAGGACGCCGTGATCAAGCTCGGCAAGGGCTTCCGCTACCGGTTCGACTACGACAAGTGCACCGGCTGCGCCACCTGTTACGAGCAGTGCCCGGTACACGCCATCGAGATGATCGAGGAGAAGTGACGATGCGGACGATCATCGACGGCAACGAGGCCGCCGCCTCGGCGGCGTACCGGCTGAACGAGCTGTGCAGCATCTACCCGATCACGCCGAGCTCGACGATGGCGGAACTGGCCGACGAGTGGTCGGCCCAGCACAAGCCGAACGTGTACGGGATGATCCCCACCGTCGTGGAGATGCAGTCCGAGGGCGGGGCGGCCGGCGCGCTGCACGGGGCGCTGCAGGGTGGCGCGCTGTCCACCACGTTCACGGCCTCGCAGGGCCTGCTGCTGATGATCCCGAACATGTACAAGATCGCCGGCGAGCTGACCTCGACGGTGTTCCACGTCGCCGCCCGCTCCCTGGCGGCGCAGGGGTTGTCCATCTACGGCGACCACCAGGACGTGATGGCGGTCCGGCAGACCGGTTTCGCGCTGCTCTGCTCGGCCTCCCCCCAGGAGGCCCACGACTTCGCCGCGATCGCCCAGCTGGCCACACTGACCAGCCGGATCCCCTTCCTGCACTTCTTCGACGGCTTCCGGACCTCGCACGAGGTGAACGTCGTCGAGTTGCTGAGCGACGACCAGCTCCGCGAGCTCGTCCCCGAGGACCTGATCCGCGCGCACCGCCGCCGCGGGCTATCCCCCGAGCACCCCTACATCCGCGGCACCGCCCAGAACCCCGACACCTACTTCCAGTCCCGCGAGACCGTGAACCCGTTCTACGCCGCCGTCCCCGGGCTCGTCGAGGACGCGATGGACGCCTTCGCCGGGCTGACCGGCCGGCGTTACTCGCTGGTGGACTACCACGGCGACCCCGAGGCCGAACGGGTGGTCGTCGTGATGGGGTCCGGCGCCCAGACCGTCCGCAAGACCGTGGACCACCTCAACGCCGGCGGGGCGAAGGTCGGCATGGTGCAGGTCCGGCTGTACCGTCCGTTCCCGGTCGAGCACGTCCTGGCCGCGATCCCGGCCAGCGTCCGGACCATCGCCGTCCTCGACCGCACCAAGGAACCCGGCTCGGGTGGCGAGCCGCTGTTCCTCGACATCACCTCCGCCCTCGGCGAGGCTGTGGCCCGCTCCTCCCAGTCATCCCGGCGCGGGCCGGGATCTTCTGAGCCGACCGACGAGATTCCGGCCTCCGCCGGAATGACGCAATGGGGGGATCGCGAACTGCCCCTGGTGATCGGCGGTCGGTACGGCCTGTCGAGCAAGGAGTTCACCCCCGGCATGGTGGCCGGGATCTACGACGAGCTCGCGCTGCCCCGGCCGCGGCCGCGGTTCACGATCGGGATCAACGACGACGTCACCCACACCTCGCTGCCCTACGACCCGCGCCTGGACATCGAGGACCCCGAGACGGTGTCGGCAGTGTTCTACGGCCTCGGCTCCGACGGCACCGTCGGTGCCAACAAGAACACCATCAAGATCATCGGCGAGATGCCGAACACCTACGCGCAGGGCTACTTCGTCTACGACTCCAAGAAATCCGGCAGCCGGACGGTCTCGCACCTGCGGTTCGGCCCGCGGCCGATCGAGGCGCCCTACCTGGTCAACTCGGCCGGCTTCATCGGCTGCCACGCCTGGTCGGTGCTCGAGCGGGTGGACGTGCTGGAGTTCGCCCGCCCCGGCACCGTCCTGCTGGTCAACACGCCCTACCCGATCGACGAGGTGTTCTCGCACCTGCCGAAGCCGATGCAGCAGAAGGTCATCGAGCTGGGTGTCGAGCTGTGGGCGATCGACGCCAACCTGGTCGCCCGGAAGGCGGGCATGGGCCGCCGCACCAACACGGTGCTGCAGACCTGCTTCTTCGCGATCTCGAACGTGATGCCGCGGGAGAAGGCGCTCGCCCAGGTGAAGAAGGCGATCCGCAAGACCTATGCCCGCAAGGGTGCCGACGTGGTGGCCAAGAACGAGGCCGCCGTCGACGCCTCGATCGCCGACCTGCACCGGATCGAGGTGCCGGCCGCGCCGGCCAGCGACCAGCCGATGATCCCGCCGGTGATCGGCGAGGCCCCGGAGTTCGTCCGGACCGTGACCGCGTCCATGCTGGCCGGGACCGGCGACCAGCTCCCGGTGTCGGCGATGCCGGTGGACGGCACCTACCCCTCCGGCACCACCCGGTACGAGAAGCGGAACATCTCCGACATCATCGCCGAGTGGGACCCCGAGGCGTGCATCCAGTGCGGCAACTGCGCCTTCGTCTGCCCGCACGCCGTGCTGCGCGCCAAGTACTACACGGAGGCGGCGCTGGACGGTGCGCCGGGCTGCTTCCAGTCCGCCCCGCTGAACGCCGCCGGCTTCCCCGGCTCCCGCTACACCCTGCAGGTGTACGCCGAGGACTGCACCGGCTGCGGGCTGTGCGTGGAGGCCTGCCCGGTCAAGCCGGTGGGCGGCGGGAACCGGAAGGCGATCAACCTCGCACCGGTGCTGGAGCGCGAGAACGAGAAGGCGAACGTCGCGTTCTTCGAGACGATCCCGGTCAATCGCCGCTCCCGGGTCGACTTCGCCAACATTCGCGGCACGCAGTTCCTCGAGCCGCTGTTCGAGTTCTCCGGAGCCTGCTCGGGCTGCGGCGAGACCCCGTACCTGAAGCTGCTCACGCAGCTGTTCGGCGGCCGGGCGACGGTCGCCAACGCGACCGGGTGCTCGTCCATCTACGGCGGGAACCTGCCGACCACGCCGTGGGCGTCCAACAAGTACGGGCGTGGTCCGGCCTGGTCGAACTCGCTGTTCGAGGACAACGCCGAGTTCGGCCTCGGCCTGCGGCTGGCCGCGGACCTGCACACCCAGACCGCGCGGCGCCGGCTGGAGGAACTGCGGACCGACCTGGGTGAGGCGACCGTCGACGCGATCCTGAACGCCCCGCAGCGGTACGAGTCGGAGCTGTCGCAGCAGCGGGCCAGGGTGGACGCGCTGAAGGCGCTGCTCGACACCATGACCGGGCCGAGGGTCGAGGATCTCCGCTCGGTGGCCGACCACCTGTTGCGGCGGTCGGTGTGGATCGTCGGGGGCGACGGCTGGGCCTACGACATCGGCTCGGCCGGCGTTGACCACGTCCTCGCCTCGGGCCGGAACGTCAACGTCCTGGTGATGGACACCGAGGTGTACTCCAACACCGGCGGCCAGGCGTCGAAGTCGACCCCGCTCGGCGCGGTCGCCAAGTTCGCCTCCGGCGGCAAGATGACCGGCAAGAAGGACGTCGCCATGCAGGCGGTCTCCTACGGCAACGTCTACGTCGCCAGGGTGGCGATGGGGGCGGACCCGCAGCAGACGCTGAAGGCGTTCCGGGAGGCCGAGGCCTACGACGGGCCGAGCCTGATCCTCGCCTACAGCCACTGCATCGCGCACGGCATCGACATGCGCAAGGGGCTCGACCAGCAGTACCGCGCGGTCGCCTCGGGGCACTGGCCGCTGATGCGCTACAACCCCGTGCTGCGGACGGCGGGCAAGAACCCGTTCCTGCTGGACTCGCCCCGGCCGCGGATCCCGCTGAAGGAGTACCACGACAAGGAACTCAGGTTCCGGATGCTGATGAACAGCGACCCCGAGGCTGCCGAGCGCTTCCTCGAGTTCGGCCAGGACGCCGTCAACCGGCGCTGGGCGGAGTACGAGGAGATGGCGACCCGCGGTGCCGAGCGGTTCGCCGCCGACGCCAGGAGCGACCGATGAGCCCCGGAGTCGTGGCCCCCTGCCCGACCCGGGATCCCGCCACCCACCGCGGGACCCCGGGCTCGACCCAGGAACCCGCGACCCACCACGCCACCCCGGGCACAACCCAGGAACCCGCGACCCACCACGCCACCCCGGGCACAACCCACGGTCCCGCGACCCACCACGTCATCCCGGGCTCGACCCGGGATCTCGCGACCCACCACGTCATCCCGGGCTCGACCCGGGATCTCCTCCAGGGAGGTGCCCGGTGAACCTGCAGACCACCTACCTCGGGCTTCCGCTGCGCAACCCACTGGTCGCCTCGGCCGGCCCGCTCTCGCAGACCGTGGACGGCGTCCGCGGGCTCGCCGACGGCGGCGTGGGCGCGGTCGTCCTGTTCTCCCTGTTCGAGGAACAGGTCCGCGCGCAACTGGAGCAGGCCGAACGGGACGCGCTCCTCGAGGAGGAGCACGCCGAGGCGTTCGCGGAGGCGACCTCCTACTTCCCCAGCGTCGACGCCGAACCCGCCGAGCAGGTCGCGCTGAGCTACCTCGGGCTGGTCGAGCGCGCCGCGGCGGCGATCGACGTCCCGCTGATCGCCAGCCTGAACGGCAGCTCCGTCGGCTCCTGGGTGCGGTTCGCCCGCCAGCTGGAGGAGGCCGGTGCCGCCGCGCTCGAGCTCAACATCTACTTCGTCCCCGGCGACATCGGCCTGACCGGCGCCGCTGTGGAGCAGCGCCACGTCGACATCGTGTCCGAGGTGAAGCAGAACGTGTCGATCCCGGTGGCGGTCAAGCTGTCGCCGCACTTCTCCTCGGTCGGCAACCTCGCCACCCGGCTGGTCGAGGCGGGGGCGGACGGCCTGGTGCTGTTCAACCGCTTCCTGCAGCCCGACGTCGACGTCGAGCGGGTCGAGGTGGTGCCCGGGGTCGAGTTGTCCAGCCGGTCTGAGGCACGGCTGCCGCGAACCTGGATCGCCGCGTTGCGCAACCAGCTGCCGGTGTCGCTCGCTGCCACCTCCGGTGTCGAGGACGCCGACGACGTGGTGGGCTACCTGCTGGCCGGCGCAGACGTGGTGATGACGACGTCCGCCCTCGTCCGGCACGGCCGGGACTACTCCCGGGTGCTGCTCGACGGGCTCGACTCGTGGCTGGAGCGCAAGGGCTTCCGGTCGGTCGGGCAGGCCCGAGGACTGCTCGCCGTCCCGGCCGCCGCCGACGCCGACGGCTACCAGCGGGCCGGCTACGTCACCGCGCTGGAGCGGGCCAAGGCGCGGTACGGCTCGCTCGCCTGAACCGGGCCACCCCGGTAGCGCACGGTTGCCGACCGGGCGCTAGGGTGGTGGCGCAGTCCGGGCGCAGGAGGAGACCATCAGCGACGATCGATCGCAGGCCGGGGTACCGGCCGTTCCGGCCGGCGGTGCGGTCGCACCGGTGAAGCCGCTCACCATCGCCGAGTTCACCGACAACTACGGACCCGGGCACTCGGGCCTGCTGTACGCCGTCCACTTCCTGGAGAAGCAGGTGCTGGACGCCGGCCACCGCCTGCTCGTGGTGGCGCCGGTGGCGGACGGCCCGAACCCCTACGCCGGCCACGAGCGCCGCCGCGAGATCCGGCTGCCGTCGGTGCCACTGCCCGGGAACCCGGTGCGGGTGTCGATGGGCCAGGACTTCGACTACCGGCTCGCACAGCTGGTCGCGAACCCGCCGGACGTGATCCACGTCCACGGCCTGGGCGGCGTCGGGCTACTCGGGCTGTGGGTCGCACAACGCACCGGCCGTCCGCTGATCCTGACCTGGCACACCGACTTCGAGGCCTACGCCGACCACTACTGGCACCTCGTCCCGCTGCTGAACGCCGCCTACAAGGTCTACACGATGCACATGGAGGGCATCACCTGGGCGCAGTTGAAGAAGACCATCCGGTTCAAGCGGCCCCGTCGCGGCCGTGCCCAGATCGAGCTGCTGCAGGTGGCCGCCGGGATGCTCACCGACGCCGACCTGGTCACCACGCCGTCGGACAAGACCGCGAAGCGGGTGCTCGAGATCGCGCCGTCGGCGAGGGTGCGGGTGGTCCCCAACGGCACCGATGCGCTGCCGGAGCTGCCCCCGGCGCCGAAGGGACGCGGGCCTCGCCTGCTCTATGTCGGCCGGATCGCGCTCGAGAAGGGGATCGACCTCATGCTGGACGGGTTCGAGCTCGTCCGCGACCACATCCCCGACGCCGAGCTGATGCTGGTCGGCGACTGGCGAAGCACCTCCACCGGACTGCGGAACCGGCTCAAGCGGGCAGCCAGGCACGGCGGCGTGAAGCTGGTCGGCCAGGTGCCCCGCGACAGCCTCGGCGCCTACTACGCGTCCGCCGACATCTTCCTGTTCACCTCGCTCACCGACACCCAGGCGCTGGTGCTGCACGAGGCGGCCCACGCCGGGTTGCCGTTCGTCTCGGTCGACCACGAGCTGCGGCTGGTGATGGACCAGGACGTCAACACGATGTTCGCCCGGCCCAACCCGGTCGCCCTTGCCGGCACCGTCATCAGGATGCTGGGGGCGCTGCAGGATCCCGCCTTCAAGGCCACCGCCGCGGCCCGCAGCCGGGAGCTCGCAGCCCGCTACACGGTCGCCAACCAGTCCAGGGAGTTCGTCGAGATCTACGAAGAGGTCGCCGCCGGACGCCAGGTCGCGGTCACCGAGGGGATCGAGCCCGATCCCGGCCGGCCGTTCTTCCCGAACCGGCGGGTGACGGCGGTCTTCGAGCCGCCGGCCGCCGCGTCCGGCGACTGACGGGTCAGGCCGCCGGCCGGAAGCCGCGCAGCCGCAGGCTGTTGAGCACCACGAAGACGGACGAGAACGCCATCGCCGCCCCGGCGATCATCGGGTTGAGGTAACCCAGCGCGGCCAGGGGGATCGCAGCGACGTTGTAGGCGAACGCCCAGAACAGGTTGCCCCTGATGGTGCCGAGGGTGGCCCGGGAGAGCCGGACGGCGTCCGCCGCCACCCGCAGGTCGCCGCGCATCAGGGTGAGGTCGGAGGCCTCGATGGCGGCGTCGGTGCCGGTGCCGAGGGCGATGCCGAGGTCAGCCTGGGCCAGCGCTGCGGCGTCGTTGATCCCGTCCCCCACCATCGCCACCTTGCGGCCCTCGCCCTGCAGGCGCTTGACCGTCTCCAGCTTGTCGGCGGGCAGGACCTCGGCGATCACCTCGTCGATCCCGACGGCCGCAGCGACAGCCTCCGCCGTCGCGCGGGTGTCGCCGGTCAGCAGCACGGGGTGCAGGCCGAGGCCGCGGAACCGGGTGACAGCGTCTGCCGATCCGTCCTTGACGGTGTCGGCGACCTCGATCCGGCCGCGCAGGACGCCGTCCCACGCCACCGCGATGCTGGTGACCCCGGCTGCCAGGCCGGCGGCCTCCGTCCCCGCCTGCGGCCGGCCGGCCGCCACCCACGCCGGCTTGCCGACGCGGACCTGGCGCCCGTCCACCACGGCCACCACGCCCTGGCCGGGTTCGTTGGTCAGGGAGTCGAGCCTGGCTGTGGAGGCTGCCCGCTGGGCGATCGCGCGGGCGATCGGATGCTCGGAGCCGGACTCCGCCGCCCCGGCATAGCGCAGCAGCTCGGCCTCCGTGGTGTCGCCGAGCGTCCGGAGGCCGACCACCGCCATCATGCCGGTGGTGACCGTCCCGGTCTTGTCCAGCACGATCGTGTCGACCTGGCGGGTGCGCTCCAGCGCCTCCGCCCCGCGGATCACGATGCCGAGCTGGGCGCCGCGTCCGGTGCCGGCGAGCAGCGCGGTCGGGGTGGCGAGGCCGAGGGCGCAGGGGCAGGCGATGATCAGCACCGCGACCGCCGCCGAGGCGGCGAACGCGAGCCCGGCGCCGGCCACCAGCCAGCCGGCCAGCACGACGACCGAGAGCCCGAGGACGACCGGGACGAAGACGCTGGTGATCCGGTCGGCGAGGCGCTGCACCCGGGCCTTGCCGGTCTGCGCCTCTTCGACCAGCCGGGCGATCTGGGACAGCTGGGTGTCCGAGCCGACCCGGGTGGCACGCACCACCAGGCGTCCGTTGGTGTTGAGGGTCGCACCGACGACCGGGTCGCCCGCCACCACGTCCACCGGGACGGACTCGCCGGTGACCAGCGACAGGTCGACGGCAGAGAACCCGGAGACCACCTCCCCGTCGGTGGCGATCTTCTCCCCCGGCCGGACGACGAACTCGTCGCCGGCCTGGAGCTGGCCGATCGGGATCCGGGTCTCGACCCCGTCGACCAGCAGGGTGGCCTCGGTGGCCCCGAGGTTGAGCAGGGCGCGGATCGCCTCGCCGGCGCGGTGCTTCGCCCTGGCCTCGAGCCAACGTCCCAGCAGCAGGAAGAAGACGATCCCGACGACCGCCTCGAAGTAGATGTTGGCCTCGCCCGAGCCGCGCATCAGTTGCAGCTCGAACGGGTGGGTGTAGCCGAGTTCGCCGGCGTGCCCGAAGAACAGGGCGTACAGGCTCCACCCGAACGCCGCCGTGGTGCCGAGGCTGATCAGGGTGTCCATGGTGGTGGCGCCGTGGCGAAGGTTCACCAGCGCGGACCGGTGGAACGGCCAGGCCGCCCAGCCGTAGACCGGGATCGTCAGCAGCAGCGAGACCCACTGCCAGCCCGGGAACTGCCAGGCCGGCACCATCGCGAGCAGGATGACCGGGACGGCCAGCACGCCCGCCACCACGACCCGGCCGCGCAGTTGAGCGGCGTGGTCGACCGGTGGCGCGTCCGGCCCCGGGAGGGCTGCGCCGTAGCCGGTGTTCTCGACGACCTGGATCAGGTCGTCGACCGTGATCCCCGCCGGGTGCAGGAC
>JAVHXR010000061.1:7704-10518 GCA_031119515.1 Propionicimonas sp. | reverse complement strand
TGCCAGAGCTGTTCGGCGTCCCCCAGCAGGCCGAAGGCGACGATGGCGACGTCCACGTCCGCGATCTCCCAGGCCCGGTCGACGACCCCGGCGTGGGTGTCGAACGCGGTGGCATCGAAGTCGAGGACGTCGACGGCCGAGGCTCCGGACGCCAGCAGGGCGTCCCGGGCGGCGTCGCGTCCCTCACTCGGACGGGCGGCGAGGACCACCCGCAGCGGCTGCTTCGCCAGGTACTCGGCGACGATCGCCTGCCCGATGTCGGAGGTACCCCCCAGCAGCAGGATGGTCTGGGGGTTTCCGGTGGCATCGATCACAGCAGCTCCAATCGGCGGGCGAGGTCGGACGCGAACACCTGGTGGGGATCGACCCGGCGCCGGGTGGCGATCCAGGAGCCGACCTCCGGGTACATCGCGTGGAAGGTGGCGGCGGTGGTGCGGGAGTCCTTTGCCGTGTACAGCCGGCCGCCGAACTCGAGGACGCGGGCGTCGAGGCCACTGAGGAACTCCTCAAGACCTGCCTTGATCGGGAAGTCCACGCAGACGTTCCAGCCCGCCATCGGATAGCTCAGCGGCGCCCGGTTGCCCTCGCCGAACAACTTGAAGACGTTCAGGAACGAGTAGTGCCCGGACGCCTGGATGTCGGCGATGATCCGGCGGAACTCCCCGACGGCCGCCGGCGGCACCACGAACTGGTACTGCAGGAAGCCGTGCGAGCCGTAGGCACGGTTCCACTCCCCGAACAGGTCGAGCGGATGGTAGAAGCCGGTCAGGCTCTGCACCTTGCCGGTGTAGTTGCCGCTCTTGGCGTACCAGACGGTGCCGAGGGCGGTGAAGCTGAGCTTGTTCGCCAGACCGTTGGGGAACACGTCCGGCAGGTCGAAGAAGGGCTTGGCGTGGAAGCCGAGCGGGTCTGCGGCGAGCTTCGGCGGCAGTTGGTCGAGCCGGGCGAGGTTGCCGCGGGAGAGCGCCGCGCGTCCCAGCTTCGGCGGCCCCGAGATCGCGTCGAACCAGGCCGAGGAGTAGTCGTACCTCGCCTCGGAGCCGTCGGAATGGACGGCGATCGTCTCGTCCAGCGACCTGGTCGTGATGCCGTCCGCGACGAAGTAGGCGGTCTCGGTGCGGGTCATGTTCAAGACGGCACGGAGCACGATGCCGGTCAGGCCGACGCCGCCGATGGTGGCCCAGAAGATCCTGCCTCCGGGGTCGTCGTCGGTGCCGTCGGGGGTCAGGTGCAGCACCCGTCCGTCCGCGACGAGCAGTTCCAGCGAGGCGACGTGGTTTCCGAACGACCCGGCGGAGTGGTGGTTCTTGCCGTGGACGTCCGCCCCGATCGCGCCACCCACGGTGACCTGGCGGGTGCCGGGAAGCACCGGCACCCACAGCCCGTACGGCAGCGCAGCGCGGATCAGGTCGTCCAGACTGACACCGGCGTCCACGTCGACGGTCGCATGCTCTGTGTCGATCGCGTGGATCCGGTTCAGCGGCGTCATGTCGACGACCAGCCCGCCGGCGTTCTGGGCGATGTCGCCGTAGCTGCGGCCGAGGCCCCGGGCGAGGATGCCGCGGCGCAGGTGGGACGGGGAGTCGGCGTTGTGGCCGGCCACGGCGGCGACCGCGCGCGCGATCAGCTCGACGTCTGGGGTCGAGAGCACCTGTGAGGTGGTGGCGGCGGTCCGTCCCCACCCAGAGAGGCGCTGGGTCGTGGTCGGCAGGTCCTGCAAGGGTGAGGTGGTCATCGTCTTCACTCTAGCCGCGGATCGTTCGGCTCACCGGCGGGGGAACGGGAGACAAGCGGATGCCGTCCGGCGGACGCGGGCGCTGAACGGATGCGCGCCAGATCTCCCGGGTCGCCGCTCCCGCCGCCCGTCGCCGGGCCGGCGCGCAGGACCGTCCCTGGTGAACCGGTCTCGGAACCGTCCCCGTGAACCGGCCTCGGAACCGTCCCCGTGAACCGGCCTCGGAACCGTCCCCGTGAACCGGTCTCGGAACCGTCCCCGCGAACCGGTCTCGGAACCGTCCCCGCGAACCGGCCTCGGAACCGTCCCCGCGAACCGGCCTCGGAACCGTCCCCGCGAACCGGGGCTTCGGGAGTCAGTCCCCGGAACCCCAGAACAGGCGGTCCATCACCTGGCGGGCAAGGCGGGCCCGCCGGCGGTGGTCCTCCACCAGCAGCGACGACTCGCCCTTGCCGTAGCCGAGGATCTGGGCGATCGCCGACAGGTCGCGGGTATCGGTCGGGATGGTGTCGGACGCCCGGCCGCGCAGCAGCATGATCGCGTTCCGGATCCGGGAGGCGAACACCCAGGCGTCGGCCAGGGCCTGCGCGTCCTCAGCGGCGACCAGGCCGGCCACCTCCGCCGCGTGCAGGGCGGCCATCGTGTACGGCGTCCTGAGTTCCGGATGACGCCCGGCGTGCTGCAACTGGATCAGCTGCACCACCCACTCGACGTCGGACAGCCCACCCGGGCCAAGCTTGGTGTTGCCGCGCGGGTCCGAGCCACGGGGCATCCGCTCGGTCTCCATCCGGGCCTTCAGCCGCCGGATCTCCAGCAGCTGTGCGCGGGTCAGCCCCGCCGGCGGATACCGCAGCCCCTCCACCGAGGCCAACAGCCGCTCGCCGAGCTCCCGGTCGCCGGCTCCCGCCCGCGCCCGCAGCAGCGCCTGCGCCTCCCAGGTCGACGCCCAGCGCTCGTAGTAGGCCCGGTACGAACCCAGGCTGCGGACGATCGGACCGCCCTTCCCCTCCGGCCGCAGGTCGAGGTCGATCAGCAGCGCCGGATCCGGGCCCGCCTGCGACAGCAGGCCCCGCAGCCGG
>JAVHXR010000061.1:0-7694 GCA_031119515.1 Propionicimonas sp. | reverse complement strand
GCTCACCAGGGTCATCGCGGTCTGGGTGGCGGACGGGTCCTCGGCGTCGAACACCACCATCGCGTCGGCGTCGGAGGCATAGGACAACTCCTCGCCACCCCACCGGCCCAGCGCGATCACTGCCAGCGGCGGCGCGTCGACCTCCCGGGAGACGACCTCCAGCGCGGCGTCGATCGTCGCGGATGCGAGATCCGACAGGGCGTGGCCGAGCCGGCCGATGTCGAGCTCCCCCAGCAGGTCTGCCATCGCCAGCCGCAACAACTCGGAGCGCCGGACCGCCCGGAGCGCGTTGCCCGCGTCCGACTCCTTCTCGTGGCGCCCGGCGGCCGCCGCCATCTCGGCCCGGATCGCCTCCCCGCTGCGCGGCACGAGCCCGTCCGCCTCGCTCAGCCAGGCCGCGCTCTGCGGGTTGCGCAGCAGCAGGTCGACCGCGTAGCGGCTGGACGCGAGCACCTTCGCGAAGTGCTCGGCCGTCGTCCCCTCGTCCCGCAGCGCACGAAGGTACCAGGGACTCGCGCCGAGGGCGTCGGAGACCTGGCGGAAGGCCAGCAGCCCGTGGTCGGGGTTCGGCCCCGCGGTGAACCAGCCGAGCATCGCCGGCAGCAACTGGCGCTGGATCTCGGCCCGCCGGCTCATCCCGGTCGACAGTGCCTCGATGTGCCGCAGCGCGGCCTTGGCGTCGCCGTAGCCGAGCGCCCGCAACCGGGTCTCGGCACCGAAGGAGGTCAGCCGCACCTCCGCGGACGGGATCCTGGCCACGGCCTCGAGCACCGGGGAGTAGAACAGCCGCTGGTGCAGCCCGAGGACACGGCGGGTCGAGCTGCGCCACAGGTGCATCAGCTCCTTGGTCTCGTGCAGGCCGATGCTGCGCGAGAGCCACCGCTGGTTGAGCTCGTCCGACGGCATCAGGTGGGTGCGGCGCAGCTTGTGGAGCTGGAGCCGGTGCTCCAGCAGCCGCTGCAGCCGGTAGGCGGTGTCGAGGTCGTGGCCGTCGGCCCGCCCGACATAGCCGAACGCGATCAGCGCGTCCAGCGCCTCGAAGGTCCCGCGCAGCCGCAGCCGGTCGTCGCCGCGCCCGTGCACCAGCTGCAGCAACTGGACGCTGAACTCGACGTCGCGCAGCCCACCGGCGCCGAGCTTGATCTCGTTCTCCGCCTGCGCGGGCGGCAGCAGCGAGACCACCCGTCGGCGCATCGCCTGGGTCTCGACCACGAACTGGTCGTCGTCGGCGACCTGCCAGACCATCGGCCACACCATCTCGACGAAGTCCTGACCGAGCGCCAGGTCACCCGCCATCGGGCGGGCCTTCAGCATCGCCTGGAACTCCCAGTTCTTCGCCCACTTCTCGTAGTAGGCGCGGTGGGAGGCGAGCGTGCGCACCAGCGGACCGGCCTTGCCCTCGGGGCGAAGCGCGGAGTCGATCTGCCAGATCGTGCCCGCGACCGTGTTGGCCGAACACACCCGCACCAGCGCACCGACCAGCTTGGTGGCGACCTCGAGCGCCACGTCGGTGCCGCACACCGGCCCGCCGTCAGCGTCGACGGCAGGCTCGGCCAGGTAGAGCAGGTCGACATCGGAGACGTAGTTGAGCTCCCGCGCACCGGTCTTGCCGAGCGCGATGATTCCGAGCCGGACGGACGCCCAGCCGTCCACCTCCCCCCGCGCCAGTGCCAGGGCGGCCTCGACGGTGGCGTCGGCCAGGTCGGCCAGCTCGCCGGCGATGTCGGGCAGCAGCGCGAGCGGATCGGGCGCGGTCAGGTCGCGGGCGGACACCCGCAACAGCTCCCGACGGTAGGCGCGGCGCAGGTCGTTCGCCCGGTCCGGCGCGGCGACCGGCTGCGGCGCGACCGGGTCGGCGCCGACCGCGGAGAGCAGCAGGTAGCGGAGTTCGCCCGCCGGTCGCCGGCCGATCTCCCCGGCCAGCAGCTCCACCTCGTCGGGGTGGACGCCGAGGAGCTGGTTGAGCGCCACCGAGGCGCCCAGCACCCGCGCCAGCCGGTTCGCCAGCACCGGGTCGTCGCCGAGTCCGGCGACCAGCTCGGGCCGGGCCCGCAGGATCCGCGCCAGCCCGTTGAACGCGAGGTCCGGGTCGGCTGCGGCGGCGAGCTCGTCCATGAGCATCGTCCACCGCTCGTCTCCGAGCGCATCGGCCCAGGCCTGGGCGACCGGGGCGTGGCTGGACGGGTCACCGAACCCCCACCGGGCGAGCCGGGCGGACAGCGAGTCGGTGCGGGCCATGCCCGCGATCGTATTCCCCGGCCGCCGCCGGCGCCCGCGCTGCCCGCAGCTGTCCCGCACCGGGACGGCCGCGGCCGTCGGTCGCTGCGGCTACCCTGTCGGCGATGGCAAAGCGAATCACCCCTGCCGAACTGGCCGAACTCGACGCCGTGCTGCGCGGGATCGCCGCCGGGGCGGAGCCCACCGGGCGCGAACAGGCCGCCGCGGCCCGCCTGGTGTGCCGCGTCCTCGGCGCCCGGCACCCCGGCGGCATCCTCGAGCTCAGGGTGCCGCCGGTCGCCGCCGTCCAGCTCGGCATCGGGCAGCGCGGCGCGCACACCAGGGGAACGCCGCCGAACGTGGTCGAGACCGACGCCGCCACCCTGCTCAGGCTGGCCGCCGGCGTCCTCGGCTGGCAGGACGCGGTGGCCTCCCGCGCAGTCTCGGCGAGCGGGCCGCACACCGACCTGGCGGAGGCATTCCCGCTCGCCGGCTGAGCCTCACAGCCTCCGCACAGCGTTGGCGGGGAACCGGCACAGACGCCCGCCCTAGCGTGGCCGTGTTCCCGCCGAGAGGAAGTTGCATGAGCCAGCAGGTGCCCGATCCGTCCACGCCCTCAGAGACGCCGCCGCCGCCTCGCAAACGGCGCCTCCGGATGAGCCGGGGGCGCTGGATCACGCTGGTGGTCGTGGTCGCGGTGGTGGCTGCCGGCGGGATCGCCTGGGCGCTGTTGCGACCCCAGGGCAGCGCCGAGGCGCAGGCCCGCAGCCGCACCTTCACCGCGCAGGCCGAGACCTCCACCCAGACGGTCACCGTCGGACTCACCGGCACCCTCTCGCCGCAGACCCAGTCGAACCTCAACTTCCCGGTCTCCGGCACCGTCACGAAGGTGTACGTCACCGCAGGCGACACCGTCAAGAAGGGCCAGAAGCTGGCCCGGATCGACGACGCCGACCTGCAGGATGCGCTCGAGCTCGCCGAGGCCAACCTCGACACCGCCGAGGCCAACCTGGACGACGTCACCGACGACGGCACCGACGCCGCCGTCACCGCAGCCGAAGCCCAGGTGGAATCAGCCAAGGCCGCCGTCGCCAGCGCCGAGGACGACCTCGACAACGCCGTCCTGCGCTCGACCATCGCCGGGACGGTCGCCTCGGTCGACCTGAGCGTCGGCGACACCGTCTCCGGCAGCTCCTCCGGCTCGGGCCAGGGATCCGGCAGCAGCGACAGCTCCACCTCAGCGCAGGTCGTGGTGATCTCGACCGCCACCTGGAAGCTCGACGGGACGGTCGGCAGCACCGACCTCGGAAACCTCAAGGCCGGGCAGGCGGTCTCTGTCACCCCCGACGGCGCGACCGACGCCATCGACGGCAAGGTGTCCTCGATCGGTATCGTCGCCACCTCCAGCAGCGACGGCTCGGCGACCTTCCCGGTGGTGGTCACGCTGGACGGCGAGCACCCCGAGCTGTTCTCGGGCACCACCGCAGCCGCCACGATCACCGTCGCCGAGTACCCCGACGTCCTCACCGTCCCGACCCTCGCGATCACCACCAGCGACGGAAAGTCGGTCGTGACCCGGGTCGACGGCGACGCCACCTCGCAGGTCGAGGTCACGGTCGGACGGGTGTTCGGCGAGTCGACCGAGGTCACCGCGGGCCTGGCCGCCGGCGACACCGTCCAGATCAGCGTCACCATGCCGCAGCGCACCGACGACACCACCAGCGACCAGGGTGGCGGCCTGTTCGGCGGAGGCGGCGGGCTCGCCGGCGGTGGCGGCGCGCCCCCGGACGGCGGCGGCGGCAACTTCGCCCCGCCGAACGGCGGCGGTGGCAACCGATGAGCTCGCTGCTGTCCATGGCCGGCGTCCGGAAGGTGTACGACACCGGCGTCGTCCAGGTCGAGGCCCTGCGCGGGATCGACCTGGAGGTCGCCCAGGGTGACTATGTCGCCATCATGGGCCCGTCCGGGTCGGGCAAGTCCACCCTGATGCACATCATCGGCTGCCTCGACGTGCCTACCTCCGGCCACTACGAACTCGATGGCGACGAGGTGGCGACGATGACGGAGAAGGAGCTGGCAGAGATCCGCAACCGGCGGCTCGGGTTCGTCTTCCAGAGCTTCAACCTGCTGCCGTCGCTGACCGCCCAGCGAAACGTCGAGCTCCCGCTGGTGTACGCCGGCGTCGCACCGGCGGAGCGCCGGGAGCGCGCCAGGGCCGCTCTGGAGCGGGTGGGGC
The DNA here is from genome assembly GCA_031119515.1 of Propionicimonas sp. Taxonomy (GTDB): domain Bacteria; phylum Actinomycetota; class Actinomycetes; order Propionibacteriales; family Propionibacteriaceae; genus Propionicimonas. Next base: position 3,241 of record JAVHXR010000061.1, on the reverse strand, counting down.
TCGGCAACCGGGTCGACCACCGGCCCGGCGAGCTGTCCGGCGGCCAGCAGCAGCGGGTCTCGGTGGCCCGCGCGCTGGTGACCGACCCCGCGCTGATCCTGGCCGACGAGCCGACCGGCGCGCTCGACTCGGTCTCGACCAGCGACATCCTCGACCTGTTCGACGAGCTGAACGAGAGCGGCCGGACGATCGTCGTGATCACCCACGAGCACGAGGTCGCGGCGCGGGCCGGGCGCACCGTCCACATCTACGACGGCCAGCTCACCGACGAGAGCCTCCCGGCCGCACCCGCCGGAGCTGGCCGATGACCGACTGGAGGGAGACCGTCCGGACGGCGGTGGACGCACTCAACGCCCGCCGGATGAGGTCCGCGCTCACCATGCTGGGCATCCTGATCGGCATCTCGGCGGTCATGCTGACCGTCGGGCTCGGTCTCGGCGCGCAGCGCCAGATCTCGGACCAGATCAACTCGCTCGGCTCCAACATGATCATCGTCACCCCCGGCCAGACGACCTCGGGCGGGTTCCGGGGCGCCGGCCAGGCGACCACGCTGACGACCAGGGACGCGAGCATGCTGGCCGATCCCGAGGTCGCCCCGAGCGTCGGCGCGGTGGCGCCGACCTCGTCCACCCAGGCGTCCTTGCAGTCCTCGGAGACCACCTGGACGTCGACCGTCGTAGGCACCGTCCCCGACTGGTTGAGCGTCCGGGCCCGTGAGGTGGAGACCGGGCGGTTCTTCACCGCCGACGAGGTCACCGCCTCGGCGAATGTCGCCGTGATCGGTTCGGAGACCGCCACGGAGCTGTTCACCACCGGTTCGGCGCTCGGGCAGGAGATCACGATCAACGGCCAGCCGTTCACGGTGATCGGGATCCTGACCGAGGCCGGCTCGTCGCTGGGCTCCAACGAGGACGACACCGTGATCGTCCCCAGCACCACCTTCGCAGCGCGGCTGTCGACCTCGGGCAACGCGATCAGCGTCTCGTCGATCTACCTCCAGGCGGTGGACGCCGACAGCCTCTCGGCCGCCTACCAGGAGGTCAACACCGCGCTGCTGGCGTCGCACCAGGTGACAGCGGACGACGCCGACTTCTCGGTCAGCACCCAGGCCTCGCTGGTGGAGGCGGCGACGTCGATCACCGGCGTCCTGACCCTGCTGCTGGGGGGCATCGCCGGGATCTCGCTGCTGGTCGGCGGGATCGGCGTGATGAACATCATGCTGGTGTCGGTGAGCGAGCGGGTCCGCGAGATCGGGCTGCGCAAGGCGCTGGGCGCCACCCCGTCCGTGATCCGCCGCCAGTTCCTTGTGGAGGCCGGCATCCTCGGCCTGCTCGGCGGCCTGCTCGGCGTCGGGCTGGGCTACGCGGGGGCGGCGATCCTCTCCCCCGTGCTCAGCATGACGGTCGAGATCTCCCCGATGGTGACCCTGATCGCGCTGGGGGTCTCCCTGGCGATCGGCCTGGTGGCCGGGGTCTACCCCGCCAGCAGGGCCGCCAAGCTTGCCCCGATCGACGCACTGAGGAGCGAATGATGAAGAACCCGCGGCTGCGCAGCCTCCTGATCGGAGGCGTGAGCCTGGCGGCGATCTCCGGGGTCGCCACGGTATGGGCGACGACCTCGGTGGCGGCGAGCGGACGGTTCGTGACCGCCGTGGCCGGAACCGGCGACGTCTCCCAGAGCTACCTGGAGACCGGCACGGTGTCCCGCAACAACGTCGTCGACGCCGCATTCAGCGTCGACGGCACGGTGAAGAAGCTCAAGGTCGACATCGGGGACGCCGTCGAGGCGGGCGACGTCCTCGCGACCCTGGACACGACAGCGCTCAAGCTGGCGCTGCTGAACGCCGAGACCGACCTGGCCGGCGCGAAGGCGACGTTGTACGCGGCGGAGCACCCGTCGTCGAGCAGCTCGTCCTCCCGCTCCTCCGGCTCGGGCTCGTCCGGCTCCGGCTCGTCCGGCACGGGCGGCATCACCGTCCCGAGCGGGATCACCGCCACCGACGCCGCCAAGCTCTACGAGGCGATCGCCGCTGTCAACGTGGCGACGCTGAAGTGGAGCAACCCCGATGAGCCGACCACCTGCGACGCGATCTACACCGCCCTGCTGAACGCCAACTCCGAGGATCCGGAGCCGACCCCCGAGCCGACGAGCGAACCGACAGCCGAGCCCACTACCGAACCGACGGCAGAGCCCACCACCGAACCCACTACCGAACCGACCGCCGAACCCACCACCGAACCCACGGCGGAACCCACCACAGAACCCACGGCGGAACCCACCACCGAGCCCACGGAATCGACGGACTCCGGGGACGCCGACCAGCTCGCGCTCGTGGTGGAGGACATCACCATCGAGGACATCCAGGCCTGCGGGCAGGCTCGCACCGACCTCGTGATGGCGAACGCCGTCCTGGCCGACTACTACCAGCAGCTGATCACCACCGGGACCATCGACGACGGCACCGGGACGCCCGGGGGCTCGTCCGGCGGCTCCACCGGCGGCTCGACCGCGACGCCGTCCGGGAGCTCGAAGTCCAGCTCGGGCAGCTCCTCCACCAGCGTGTCGGCACGGGCCGTCGCCGCGGCGGAGGCGGACGTCCTGAAGGCCACCCAGGCCGTGGACGCCGCCGAGACCGCGCTGGAGAACGCCGAGCTGGTGGCACCCGTGTCCGGCACCGTCGGCGCGCTCAGCCTGACCGTTGGCGGCAGCGCGTCCGCCGGCACCGTGACCATCGTCGGCGAGGGCACCGCCGTCGTGAGCATCGAGGTCCCGCTCGCGACCCGCGCCCTGCTGAGCCAGGGGATGGCCGCGACAGTCACCCCGGCCGGGTCGCTGGCCTCGCTGGCCGGGTCGGTCTCGACGATCGCGATCCTCGAGACGGACGGCACCGCCGGTGACTCCCCCACCTACACCACGACGGTGGTGGTCGAGGATCCCGACATGCTGCTCAATGAGGGCGCCCGGGCCGCGGTCGAGATCGTGACCAAGACTGCGTCCGGCGTGGTGAGCGTCCCCGCGTCCGCGGTCACGCCGACCGGGTCGGGGACGGGTACCGTCCAGGTGGTCGACAGCGCGTCCGCCGACACCGCCGAGACCCTGACAGTCTCGACCGGCGCCGTCGGCGGCGGCCGGGTCGAGATCACCGACGGGCTCGTGGCCGGGCAGCTCGTGGTGCTGTCCGACCGGACGGCCGCACTCCCCACCACCAACACCTCGCAGGTGAGGCGGGCGGTGAGCGGGC
>JAVHXR010000060.1:6744-10539 GCA_031119515.1 Propionicimonas sp. | reverse complement strand
GCACCCGCCGCGGCGGCCCGTCCGAGCCAGTAGGTCGCGCCTGCCCGGCAGAAGATGATGACGGACATCGCAGCGACGATGACGGGGAACGGCACGTCCCACTGGGTCGGGTCCACGCGACGTCCTCCCTACACCCCCCAGGGTTCCCTCCGGCGCCAGTTAACCAGAACCTTCGCGGCCGAGCCAACCGCCGCGATACCGCGAGCCCGCCGTGGAGCCGATCGCGTAGGTTGGACCCGGCTGGAAGGAGCGCCGTGGCTGGGATGGATTTCGACCTCGACCGGAGCATCGACGACGCCTGGGCGGGTTTCACCGAGCGCCTCGGCGAGGTGGTGTCTGTGATGGATCCGGGCGGCACGCTGACGCTCGGCTCCCTGTCCACCGGACCGGCCGGACGGTCACCCTTCGTCCGGTTCAGCTGCCTGGACGACCGCCGGATCCTCACCCACGCCAGCGGCAACGGTGAACTCGGCGACGACCACCAGGTGGGCGTCGCCGGGTTGCAGCGGCTCGCCGACCTCGGGTGGGAGCCGCCCGCCGTCGACGGCCCGCACCCCGGCCCGCACCACTGGTTCGTGGCCGCCCAGGAGGAATCCGACACGATCGCGCAGCGTGCGGTGGCGGTGCTGCGCGAGGTCTTCCAGGTCCGCCACCCCGCCTTCCTCGCCCCCGACCAGCTCGCCGAGGTGCTGGCGCCGCCGGCCTCGCCTGAGCTGCCTGGGGACACCTTCCTGGCCGAGGACCTGCACGCCCTCGTCCCCACCTCCGCTGAGCACCTCGAGGCGCTGGTCCGCGTCGAGCTGGCCCAGATCCTCGGCTACGAGCCGCTCACCGACACCGACGGCGACTTCGCGATCCGGGTGGGCAGCGCGATGGTGTTCGTCCGCTGCACCCCCGACGCCCACGAGGTGCTGGTGTTCTCTCCGGTGGTGCACGAACTCGAGGGACGGAGCCGCGCCATGGAGGTGCTGAGCGACCTGAACGCGCAGGCCCGCTACGTCAGGTTCCTGCTGATCCGCGACCGGGTGTTCGCCAGCATGTCGGTGCTCGCCTACCCCTTCGTCCCCGCGCACCTCCACCAGGCCCTGCGGACGGTCACTGTCGTCGCGGACGAGATCGACGAGGAGCTCGCCAGGCGGTTGCGGGGCCGGACGTCGTTCGGCGCGGGTGACTGACGAAGAGGGCGGGGATTCGGTACGGTAGGCCGGATGGAAGCCAAGGGCCACAACACGCCGCTGTCGGAGGAGGAGTGCCGCCAGTTGCTGCGCGGGCACACCCTCGGACGGGTCTCCTGGGCCGCCGACGGCGCCGTCCAGATTCTGCCGGTCTCCTATGTCGTCGCCGAGGACCTGATCGTGTTCCGGACGGCGAGCGGGTCGCTGTTGTCGCAACTCGAGCAGCCCCACCAGGTCGGCTTCGAGATCGACGACCTCGACCCCACCACCCAGACCGGCTGGAGCGTGCTCGTGCACGGGGAGAGCGGCGCCGGTGACCCGGTCGACGGGCGGCGGACGGAGCCGTGGGCGCCGGGGGAGCGGACGATCGTGGTAGCGATCCGGCCGTCGGCCTATTCCGGCCGCGCGATCGCGGCGAGCTGAGGAGACGGCGATGCTGCGACCCTATGAGGGACCCGCCCGGGTCATCGTCGGGTACGACGGATCGGAGGACGCCGAGGCGGCGCTCCGCTACGGCGTCACCGAGGCCGTGTCGCGGGACGCGGAACTGGTCCTGGTCAACGCCGTCGACGACATGGTGCTGAACAGCGCCTGGGGCGTCGTCTTCGACCCCGAGACGATCCGGTCCAGCGCGATGGACCTGCTGGCTGCCGGAGTCGAGCGGGCCACGGGCCTCGGGCTGCCGGTGGACCGGATCCGCAACGCCGTCGAGCTCGGCAACCCGGCGGCCGTCCTGTCCCGGCACAGCGAGGCCGCTTCGCTGATCGTGCTCGGCCGCCGCTCGGTGGCCGAGGGGGAGCGCGCGTTCGTCGGCTCGACCGCGGTCGGTGTGGTAGGGACGTCGCACTGCCCCGTGATCGTGGTCGGTGCCGACCACCAGCAGCGGACCGAGCGCGCCGGGTTGATCGGAGTCGGGGTGAACACCGCGGCCAAGGGCGCGCTCGCGCTGGAGTGGGCGCTGGAGGAGTGCGAGGCCCACGGTGGCGAGGTCGTGGTGGTCAGCGTCGCGAAGGCGGCGTCCGGGCGGCTGTTCCGCTCCGGTGCCATCCCGCCCGAGCTCCAGGCGGAGCTGGTCGAGGTGACCAGGACCAGGATCGAGGAGATGATCCGGCCGCTGGCCCAGGCACACCCGGGCGTCCCGGTCGGTCTGGAGGTCTCCTACGGCAGCCCTGTCGACCTGCTCGTGGCCAGGACCGACGACCTCGACCTGATCGTGGTCGAGGTGCAGACCTCATTCCCGACCTACTCCGTCGGCGGGGTCACCCGCGGCCTGCTCACCCACGCCCGCTGCCCCGTCGGCACCATCCTCGCCCGCGACAGCCACGGATCCTGACCGGACCGGACGCCGGATCCGGCCACCTCATGCCTGACGCACCACCACCCGGGGGACCCCGGATCCGGTTCGACCCCGCGCTGCCGATCACCTCCCGGGTGGACGAGATCGAGCGGCTGCTGCGCGACCACCAGGTGGTGGTCGTGGCGGGGGCCACCGGCTCGGGCAAGACCACCCAACTGCCGAAGATCTGCCTTCGTGCCGGGCGCGGGCGGATCGGCCACACCCAGCCCCGGCGGATAGCGGCCCGCAGCGTCGCGGAGCGGATCGCCAGCGAGCTCGGCGAGGAACTCGGGGCGACGGTCGGCTACCAGGTGCGGTTCGCGAGCCGCACCTCGCGGGCGACCAGGCTCAAGGTGATGACGGACGGCATCATGCTCGCCGAGATCGGCCACGACCGCGACCTTCGCCGCTACGACACGATCATCGTCGACGAGGCGCACGAGCGGTCGCTCAACATCGACTTCCTGCTCGGCTACCTCAAGCAGCTGCTGCCGCGCCGCCCCGACCTGAGGGTGATCGTCACCTCCGCCACCATTGACACCGCCAGGTTCGCCGCCCACTTCGGGGACGCCCCCGTGGTCGAGATCCCCGGTCGCACCTACCCGGTGGAGGTGCGCTACCGCCCGGTGCTGGACGGCGCCGAGCGCGACGCCGACCTGGTCGACGCCGTCTGCGCCGCGGTGAAGGAGCTCGACCAGGAGCGCGACGGCGACATCCTCGTGTTCTGCTCCGGCGAACGCGAGATCCGCGACACCGCGGACGCGATCGAGGGGCTCGGGCTCCGGTTCACCGAGGTGCTGCCGCTGTTCGCGCGGCTCTCCGCCGCCGAGCAGCACAGGGTGTTCGCCCCGCACACCGGTCGCCGGATCGTGCTGGCGACCAATGTCGCGGAGACCTCGCTCACCGTCCCGGGGATCCGTTACGTGATCGACCCCGGCTTCGCCAGGATCTCCCGCTACTCCGCCCGCACCAAGGTGCAGCGGCTGCCGATCGAGCCGGTCTCGCAGGCCTCCGCCAACCAGCGCGCCGGCCGTTGCGGCCGGCTCGGCCCGGGCATCTGCCTCCGGCTGTACTCCGAGGAGGACTTCGCGGGCCGTCCCGAGTTCACCGAGCCGGAGATCCTGCGCACCAACCTCGCCTCGGTCATCCTGCAGATGGCCGACGCCAGGTTGGGCGACATCGTGGACTTCCCGTTCCTCGAGCCACCCGACGGCAGCCAGGTGCGCGACGGCATCCGGCTGTTGCGCGAGCTCGGCGCCCTGGCCGGGGACGGCAGGGGCGGCC
>JAVHXR010000060.1:0-6734 GCA_031119515.1 Propionicimonas sp. | reverse complement strand
CGACCCGCGGCTCGGACGGATGCTGGTCGAGGCCGAGCGGCAGGGCTGCCTCAAGGAGGTTCAGGCGGTCGTCGCCGGCCTGGCGATCCAGGATCCTCGGGAACGCCCCGGCGACGCCCAGCCCGCCGCCGATGCCGCCCACCGCCGGTTCTGGGCACCGCTGGCCGAGGGCGGCGACGCCTCCCCGGACGGCTCCGACATCGCCGCCCTGCTCCGGCTCTGGCAGTACCTGCGCGAGCGACGCCGTGCGCTGTCGGGCAACGCCTTCCGCCGGCTGTGCCGCGACGAGTACCTCAACTTCCTGCGGGTCCGGGAGTGGCAGGACCTGCACAGCCAGCTGCGGCAGGCCTGCGACGAGCTCTCGATGAGCCGCAACGCCGAGCCCGCCGGGCTGGACCGCGTCCACGTCGCCGTGTTGTCGGGGCTGCTGTCCCACGTCGGGCTGCTCGACGTCGCACCGCCGGCCGGCCAGCAGCAGCGTCCCAGGCGCCGGCCCGGGCCGCCTGAGTACCTCGGAGCCCGCGGCTCACGGTTCGCGGTCAACCCCGGGTCCAGCGCCGCCCGGACCCGTCCGCCGCTGGTGATGGCGGTCGAACTGGTCGAGACCAGCCGGCTGTGGGCGCGCACGGTCGCTCCGATCGAGGCGGACTGGGTCGAGGAGGTGGGTGGCCACCTGCTCAGCCGCAGCTACTCGGAGCCGCGCTGGTCGGCGCGCGGCGGCCAGTGCGTGGCCACCGAACGGGTCACCCTGCTCGGCGTGCCGATCGTGGCCGGCCGGACGGTGCCCTACGGGCGGATCGACCCGGTGGTGGCCCGCGAGGTGTTCATCCAGTCCGCCCTGGTGGAGGGCCAGTGGCGAACCCGTCACCACTTCTGGGCGCGCAACCAGGCCGTCCGGGAGGAGGCCGCGGACCTGGCCGAGCGCACCAGGCGGCGCGACCTGCTGGCCGACGACGCCACCATCGCGGCCTTCTACGAGGCCAGGATTCCTGCGGAGATCGTCTCGGTCGCCCACTTCGACACCTGGTGGCGGACCGCCCGGCGGTCCGACGAGCACCTTCTCGACCTGTCGCTGGACGACCTCGTCCTCGGCGAGGCCGACGCCGGTGGCTTCCCCACCCACTGGCGGATCGGCGACCTCGACCTGCCGGTCGACTACACCTTCGACCCGGGTTCGGGCCGGGACGGGGTCACCGTCACGATCCCGCTGGAGACGCTCAACCGGGTGCGCCCGGAACCGTTCAGCTGGCAGGTGCCGGGGCTGCGGGAGGAACTGGCCACGACCCTGGTGCGCGGCCTGCCCAAGCAGTGGCGTGCCCAACTCGTCCCGGCACCGGACACGGCGCGTCGCGCCGTCGCCTGGCTGGGGCAGGATCTGGAGCCGTCCGAGCCGTTCTGGCTGGCGCTCGGCCGGGCGCTGACGGCTCTCACCGGCGTCCAGGTGCCGGCGGATGCCTGGGCGCCCGAGGCGGTGGACGACCACCTCAGGGTTCGCTTCGAGGTCGTCCGCCCGAGCGGCGAGGTGGCGGCCTCGGGCCGCGACCTGGCCTCGCTCGGCGCCGAGCTCGGCGGACAGGTGGCGGCGACCCTGAACCGGGCCGCCCGCCACCTCGTCCACCAGGGCGCGAAGGACTGGGAGTTCGGCACCCTGCCGGCACGGATCGACCAGCCTGTGGTCGGCTACCCGGGCCTTGCCGACCGCACGGACCGGGTGGGGGTGCAGGTCTTCGCGGACGAGGAGTCGGCTCGTCGTGCCCACCGTGCCGGCCTCCGCCGGCTGATCGCGCTGACCACCGTCGACCCGACCAACTGGGTGGTGTCGCGCCTGTCCAACCGGGTCAAGTTCGCCCTCGCCACGTCGCCCTACCCGAGTGTCCCCGCGCTCCTGGCCGATGCCCGGCTGAAGGCGATCGGGGACGGCCTCGGTGGCCGCGACGTGTGGGCGGGGGTGCGCGACCCGATCGCCTTCGGCGCCCTGCGCGACCAGGTCCGCGGCGAGGTGGCGGCCGCGATGCAGCAGGCGGTCGACCTGACCGGCGACCTGCTGGTCCGCCACGGCGAGGTGCTGCAACGCCTCACCGGGGTGCCCGAGCCGGTCCGGCGCGACGTCACAGAACAACTCGCCGGCCTGGTCTACCCCGGATTCATCGCCGCGACGCGGGCGCGCCACTGGCCACGGCTCCCGGTCTACCTGCAGGCCGTGCAGCGTCGCCTGGAGACCCTCGGCAACAATCCCGGGCGGGAGGCCGAGGCCCTGGCTGTGATCACCGAACTGGAGGACGAGTACGCCGAGCGCTGCGCCGGGTTCCCGCCGGGGCCGCTGCCCGAACCTGTGGACGACGTCGGCTGGCTGATCGAGGAGCTGCGGGTCGGCCTGTTCGCCCAGGGGCTCGGCACCGCCGTCCCGGTCTCGGCCAAGCGGGTGCGGACGGCGCTCGGCGCGATCGGCGCGGCCTGAACACGCCCGGGTCCGCTCAGGGCGCAATCGGCGAGGCCGACGTGGCTAGGCCGGGTACAGTGGCAACGTGCTGGATCCACGGCTGCTGTACTCGCTGAACCCGGAGGTCTGGGAGTCCCTCGCGGGGCAGCAGCCAGCCCTGATCCACCTGCTCGACGGCTACATCGACGCCGGTTCGGTCATCCACACCGCGAGCCGCTACCTGCTGGAGCAGTGCGAGCACGAGGTGCTGGTGGAGTTCGACCACGACCAGCTCCACGACTACCGCTCCCGCCGTCCGCAGATGGTCTTCGACACCAACCACTGGGTCTCGCTGACCGACTACTCCCTGCTGCTCTACAAGCTGCTGGACGCGAGCGGGAAGCCGTTCCTGCTGCTCACCGGCCCGGAGCCGGACACCCAGTGGAACCGTGCGACCGCGGCCATCCTGGGGATCGCGGAGCGGCTCGGGGTGTCGAACCTGATCGGGGTCGGGGGAGTGCCGATGGCGGTGCCCCACACCCGGCCGACGCTGGTGACCTCCCACGCCACCGACCCCGCCCTGGTGTCCGGCAACCCGATGTGGATCGACCGGGTCCAGCTGCCCGGCAGCTTCTCCCACATGCTCGAGTTCCGCGCCGGGGAGGCGGGCCTGGTGGCACGGGGATTCGTCGCCCACGTCCCGCACTACCTCGCCCAGACAGCCTTCCCGCAGGCGACGGCCGCCGTCCTGGAGCGGATCGCCGCGGTGGCGGGCCTCGACCTGCCGATGGCCGATCTCGCCGAGCGCGCCTCGACCAACCTGGCGACGATCCAGTCCGAGACCGCCGACGACCAGGACTTCCCGGCCGTCGTCGCGGCGCTCGAGGAGCAGTACGACCAGCTCCGGTCCACCGGCGCCTCGCACGTTCCGAGCGCGGAGGAGATCGGCGCCGCGGTCGAGCAGTTCCTCGCCGAGCAGGACCCGCCAGACTTCCGGCGCTGACCCTGTGCCGAAGACAGTCGACCAGCTGATCGCGCTCCTCGACCTCGAACAGCGCTCCGAGGTCGAGTTCGTCGGTGCCGCCGACGAGACCTCGGCGCTGCAGCGGGTCTTCGGCGGCCAGGTGCTCGCGCAGTCGCTGACCGCCGCCTACCGCACCGTCGCCCCGGACCGGATCGCTCACTCGCTGTCGGCATACTTCGTGCGTGGCGGCGCGGCGGGGGTGCCGATCAGCTATCGCGTGGAGGAGATCCGCGACGGCGGCAGCTTCTCCACCCGGCGGGTCGTGGCGACCCAGAACGGCCGGGTGATCTTCTTCACGGCGTCCTCGTTCCACGTCCTGGAGCCCGGACTGAACCACGCCGACACCGCGCCGTCCGGGGTGCCGGCGCCACAGGACTGCCCGCCGCTGTCGGAGGTTCTCGGGGCACGTTCGCGACGGACGGCGGAGGCCTGGCAGCAGGAGTGGGGGGTGCTCGAGACCCGGTTCGCCTCGGACACCAGCGCGCCCGGCAACGGTGCCCCGCCGGATGCGGCGATGAAGGTGTGGGTGCGCGCGGCGAGCGCGTTGCCGGCCGACCCGCGGCTGCACCAGGCCGTGCTGGCCTACCTCTCCGACCTGACGCTGCTCGCCGTCAGCACGGTCCCGCACCCGGTCCAGTTCGCGGGACCGGGCATGCTGGCTGCCTCGATCAACCACGCGATGTGGTTCCACCGACCGGCCCGGGCCGACCAGTGGCTGCTCTACGACCAGGTGTCACCCTCGGCCTCGGCGGGCCTCGGCTTCTCCTTCGGGCGGCTCTTCTCGGGCGGCCAGCTGGTGGCGTCGTGTGCCCAGGAAGGCCTGATCAGGCTGACCGATCCGGCCGCCCTTTCGCGCTGACCCCGGAGACCACGAACGGCGCCCCGCGTGGTTCGGGGCGCCGTTTCGCAGCCGTGACTCAGGCAGCCACCTCGGACTCGGTCCGAAGCTTCGTGATGGCGTGGCGTTCGATCTGGCGGACCCGCTCGGCGGTGATGCCCCAGACCGCCGCGATGTCGGCCAGCTTGGCCTGGCGGCCGTCCAGCAGGCCGTAGCGACGCCGGACGACGTCGGCGGAGCGGTCGTCGAGCGTGCTCAGCATCGCGTCGAGCCGCTTGCGGTCCTCCGCGTCCAGCACCATCTCGTCCGGACCAGGCGACATCTCGCGGGCGAGCAGGTCACCCAGGGCGGTGTCGCCGTCCTCCTCGACCGGGGCGTCCAGCGAGACGTGGTCGCGGGAGAGCCGCAGCAGGTCGATGATCTGCTCCTCCGCCAGGCCGAGCTCGTCGGCGATCTCGAACAACTCGGGCTCCCGGCCGAAGCGGCGCTCCAGGGTGCGACGGACGGCCGCGACCTGGTTGACCTGCTCTGCCACGTGCACCGGCAGTCGGACGATCCTCGCCTGCTGCGCGATGCCGCGCGAGATGGACTGCCGCACCCACCAGGTGGCGTAGGTGGAGAACTTGAAGCCCTTGGTGTAGTCGAACTTCTCGACCGCGCGGATCAGGCCGGTGTTGCCCTCCTGGACCAGGTCCAGCAGCGGCATCTGGGAGCGGCCGTACTTGCGCGCCACCGAGACCACCAGCCGGAGGTTGGCGGTGATGAAGCGCTGCATGGCCTGGTCGCCGAGCTCGGCAACCTGTTCGAGTTCCTCGCGCGTGGCCTTCACCTTGCGGGCGGGACGCTCGTCGTCGGCGAGCCGGTCGTCGAGCAGGGCCCTGGCGTACTGGCCGGCTTCGATCCGGCGGGCCAGCTGGACCTCCTCCTCGGCGGTCAGCAGCGGGGTCTTCGCAATGCCGTCGAGGTACAGTCCAACTGAGTCCTTGCCTTCGATGCCATCATTGAGGCGGACGCGGTGTGCGGTGGAGATCAAGGCGTTTTCCTTTCGCTCGGCACTAGTACAACGAGACGAAAGCCGGATTTGTGCCCTTGAGTACCCCAAGGTGACCCCGAACACACCCCTGGAAGGCAATCCAAGACCACGGTCGGATGCCGGGTGGACCCATGGTCGGACCCGCGCTCAGGTCACGCTCAGGTTGCCCCGAGCCCGTTCTCAGGACCGGTCGGCGGCCGTCCGGCTGAGCAGCCAGGCGAACTCGAAGGCGATGTCACGCCACACCGCGTACCTGCCGGAGACGCCGCCGTGGCCCGCGACCATCTCGGTCTTCAGCAGCAGGGAGTCCGCGAGCCCGGCGTCGTGCCGCAGCCGCGCCACCCATTTGGCGGGTTCGGTGATCTCGACCCGGGTGTCGTTGAGGCTGGCCGTGACCAGGATCGCCGGATAGTCCTGCCGGCGGACGTTCTCGTAGGGGGAGTACCCCTTCATCCGGTGGTAGGCCTCGGCATCGTGCAGCGGGTCGCCCCACTCCTCCCATTCGGTGACGGTCAGGGGCAGTTCCGGATCGAGGACGGTGTTGAGCGCGTCGACGAAGGGGACCTGGGCGTTCACGGCGGCGAAGGCATCCGGGGCAAGGTTGATCGCCGCCCCGATCAGCAGCCCGCCCGCGCTGCCGCCGGTCGCTGCCAGCCGGTCCGTGCGGGTGAAGCCGGCTGCCACCAGGTGACGGGCGCAGGCCACGAAGTCGGTGAAGGTGTTCTCCTTGTGGGCCAGTCGCCCGGCCTCGTACCACGCCCGTCCGAGTTCGCCGCCGCCGCGGACGTGGGCGATCGCGATCACGTACCCGCGATCGAGCAGGCTGAGGCGCGGGATCGAGAACTGGTAGGGGTAGCTGATCTCGTAGGCGCCGTAGCCGACCAGCACGCAGCCGGCGGTGCCGTCGAGCGGGGTGTCGGCCCGGCGGACGATCGACAACGGGATCCGGGTCCCGTCCGGTGCCGTCGCCCACTCGCGCTGCTGGACATAGTCCGCCGCCCGGTACGGGCCGGACACCGGGTGGTCGAGGACCGGCCGCTGCTTGAGGACGCGAAGTTCGCCGGTCTCCAGCAGGTAGTCGAGCACCTGGTCGGGAGTGACCAGCGACTGGTAGGACAGCCGGATCCGGTCGGTGTCGGCGTCCTCGGAGCCGTCGGCGTCGACCTGGTACAGCACCTCGCCGAAGTCGATCTCCCTGCCCGGCCCGATCGTCCCGTCCGGGTCGAGGGGGTGGACCACCACCCGGACCAGGGCCTCCCGCCGCAGGCTGACGACCAGGGCCCGGTCGTAGGCGGAGACGTCGAGCAGGCGTACCCCCGGCTCGCCCGGCCAGACCGGCTCCCACTCCTCGGGGGAGCCGGCGGCCAGCGGCGCCCGGGCGAGCGCGAAGTCCGGCGCACCGTCGTTGTGGACGAGGTAC
>JAVHXR010000059.1 GCA_031119515.1 Propionicimonas sp. | reverse complement strand
GTGTGGAGGGTGCCCTGGGTGGTGAAGGTCCCGGTTCCGGCCAACTGCAACCACACCAGGTAGCCGAGCGCGAACGGCGCCAGTGCCGAGGTCTCGACGGTGAGGCCGACCAGCGGCGTCACCTTGCCGCCCACCCGGTTCTTCACGAGGCCGTACAGACCGAAGGTGACGGCCAGCGCGAGCGCCACCCACGGCACCTGCCCGTAGCCGAGGGCGATCACGAGGACGGCGAGACCGCCGATGCCGACCGCCACCCACTGCACCGGGCGGAGCCTCTCCCGCAGTACCAGCACGGCCAGGGTGACGGTGAACAGCGGGTTGATGAAGTAGCCCAGCGCGGTATCGACGATGTGGTCGTTGAGGACGCCCCAGACGTAGATCAGCCAGTTGATGGTGACCAGGACGCCGGCCGCCATCAGCCCGGTGCGCAGCCGCCGGTTGCGCACCACTGCGCGCAGTTCGGGGAGCACCCGCCAGGCCACGACGCCGAGCAGGCAGAACAGGAAGGACCACAGGATGCGGTGGCCGATGATCTCCAGGGGAGCGGCCGCGGAGATGAGCTTGAAGTAGAACGGGAAGGCCCCCCACAGCCCGTAGGCGGCGAGGGCGAGCAGCACTCCGCGGGTGTCGGTCCCGGGCTGCTCGATCGGTGGCGTCTGTGTGGTGGCGTCCTGGGCCACGTCCGTCCTCTCTGGCTACGGCCCGCAGTGGGCCAAGAGGCAGCGTAGGCCTGTCGCGGCGACGGCCGCCGCGGCGGCCACACTGCAGCACGACCCGGTCCGGCTCCGGCGCCCGGGTGAGCGCACAGTCCCACGCCGGGGATCGGACCGGATCGTGCGGAGGCTAGACCTCGCCGTCGGCGAGCAACTGGTCGAGCTTGGCGTAGCCGTCGTTCACGCCGACCTCCATGCCGCTGGCCAGCCAGGCGTCGCGGCCCTCGAAGGAGTCGACCAGGGACTGGCCGTGCAGCCGGGTCCTCCCGTCACCGAGGTCCTCGAACCAGAGCGTCTCGAGCGAGACTCCCTCCGGCTGGTCCTCCCAGGTGAAGGTCTGGACGATCCGGGCGTCCCCGATGTCGTGGAAGCTGCCGAAGAAGCCGTACTCGGCGCCGTCGTGGACGCCGGTGAAACGCCACTTTCCGCCGCGGGTGGCGTCCCAGTACTCGATGCGGGTGGACGTGTCGGTCGGCCCCACCCAGCGGGCGTAGAGCGCCGGATCGAGGTGGGCCTTCATCAGCTGCGCCGGCGTGGCGGCGAAGTCGCGGGTGATCCGGATGACGGGGACGCTCGGGTCGGCGGAGATCTGCGCCTGCGCGGTCGTGGTGGTCATGATGCGATGCCTTCCGTGGGGTTGTCGGTCGCGTTGAGGTCGGCGAGGACGGCGTCCAGCCGGGAGTACCGCTCCTCGGCCTGCCGGCGGTAGCGCTCGATCCAGGCCGTCATCAGGTCGAAGACCTCGGCCTCGAGGTGGACCGGTCGGCGCTGCGCCTGGCGTGCCTTGGTGACCAGCCCCGCGTCCTCCAGCACCTTGAGATGCTTCGACACGGCCTGGACGCTGATCGGGTACGGCTCGGCGAGTTCGCCGACGGTGGCGTCGGCCCGGGTGAGCCGGGCGACCAGGTCGCGTCGGGTGGGGTCGGCGAGTGCCGCGAAGACCTTCGAGAGCCGATCGTCCATGACATTCCTCAACTGCTTGGTTGATTACAAGCCTAGGTCCGGAGGGGCTGCGTTGTCAACCGTTTGGTTGATGATTGACGCATGGCCGCGGACCGGCGAGGAGCGTCGGGCAGAATGGCCGGCATGACGGGACGGGGCGGGATGCGATGAGCGGCGGCACACGGCTGGCCGGGACGCGGGTGTTGATCACCGGTGGCACCCGCGGCATCGGGCGACTGATGGCCCAGGGTGCGATCGGGCGCGGCGCCGAGGTCGTGTTGTGGGCCAGGGACGCCGAGCAGGGAGACCGGGTCGCAGCCGAACTCGGCCCGCGGGCGTCCTTTAGGCAGGTCGACGTGACCGAGCCCGGCCAGGTCGCCGCCGCGTCCGCGGACACCGGCGCGGTCGATGTGCTGGTCAACAACGCCGGGGTCGTCTCCGGGAAGCCGTTCCTGGAGCTTTCCGAGGACGACGTCCGCCGGACCTTCGAGGCGAACACCCTGGCCCAGTTCCGGGTGACCCGCGCGTTCCTGCCCGGCATGATCGGACGCGACAGCGGGACGGTGGTCAACGTCGCCAGCGCCGCCGGGCTGGTCGGCACGAGCCGGATGGCCGACTACTCGGCGAGCAAACACGCGGTGGTCGGCTTCAACGAGGTGCTGCGCGCCGAACTGCGCGGTCGCGGGTCGAAGGTCTCGACCCTCGTGGTCTGCCCGTTCTACATCGACACCGGGATGTTCGCCGGGGTCAGGACGCGGGTGCCGTGGTTGCTGCCGATCCTGAAGGAGGCCGACGTCGCACGGAAGGTGCTGGACGCGATCGAGTCCGGGCGTCGCCGGCTGTTGCTGCCGCCCTCGCTCCACGCGCTGCCCGTGCTGCGCCTGCTCCCGACGCCTGCCGGGGACGCCGTCGTGGATCTGCTCGGCGTCAACCACACCATGGACGGCTTCACCGGACGGAGCGGGCCGTCCGCCTGAGCCTGCGTCAGGACAGGAAGTCGACCATCAGGCGGTTGAAAGCCGCCGGGTTCTCCAGACCCGGGTGGGCGCCGCCGGGGATCACCTCGAGACTGGCCTGCGGCAGCCGCTCGGCCAGCGTCCTCGCCGAGGCCTGGCCGGCCGGGTCCGACTCCCCGGCGATCACCAGCGTGGGGCAGGTGATCGCGTCCAGCCGGGAGGAGAAGTCCGCCTCGGCCATGACGTCCAGCGCCTTGATCAGGTCCGACTTGCTCAGCCCGGTCTGCTCGAGGCCGCGGGCGGGCATCATCCGTAACGCGGTCTTCTGCATCCGGAGGGCCACCCGGCCCGGCAGCAGCACCGCGCCGGAGACCACCAGGCGTCCGATCCGCTCCGGATCGTCGGCGGCCGCCTGCAGGGCGACCATCGCGCCGAGCTGGTGCGCGACGACGTCCGCCGTCGGGTAGCCGGAGCGGTCGAGCAGCCCGACCAGTTCCGCGCTGGCGGTCTTCAGTGAGAGCTCGAAGCGCCGGCCGGGTCGCAGGCCTGCGATCCACGGGGCCACCGCGCGGCGTTCTGCCCCCAGGGCCTCGACCTGCGACTGCCACATCGTCGGCAGCTGGCCGGCGCCGTGCAGCAGCACCACCGGCGGCAGCTTGGGCCGCGGTTGCTCAGACACGGGTCACCGTGAAGGTCAGGCCGAGGCCGCTGTCACCGAAGGATGTGTCCCCGTGAACCGGTTCTGGAACCGTCCCCGTGAACCGGTCCGGGGACGGTTCCAGCGAACCGGTTTCGGAACCGTCCCCGCGAACCAGGTCGACGGCGAGGACCTCGTCGGCGATCAGGGCGGAGTGGGCATCGATGGCCTCGGCGACGGCGCGGCCCGCCCCGGTGTCCTCCGGGGTCCAGGTCAACCGGATCCGGTCCGAGACCTCGAAGCCGGACGCCTTGCGCGCCTCCTGCACCAGCCGGATCACCTCGCGGGCGAGTCCGGCGCGGACCAGCTCCGGGGTGAGCTCGAGGTCGAGGGCGACGGTCTCTCCCTGCTCGTTGACCACCGACCAGCCTTCGCGGGGCCGTTCGGAGACGATCACCTCGTCGGCTGTCACCTCGACCGTGCCGAGCTCGGGCACCTCGACGGGGGCGGTGCCGGACGCGGCCAGGGCGGTCGCGAGCGCGGCCGCGTCGGCACCGGCGATCGCGGCCGCGACGACCGGGGTCTGCTTGCCGAACCGCCTGCCGAGCGCCCGGAAGTTGCCCTTCGCGGAGTGGTCGACCAGGTCGCCGGCAGCGGCGAACGAGCCCAGCTCGACGACGTTCAGCTCGGCCTTGATCTCCTCGACCAGGGCGGGCTCCAGCCGTCCGAACGCGGCCGACGGCACCAGGGCGCGGGCCAGCGGCTGCCGGGTCTTCACCTTGGCCTCGGCGCGGGCGGACCGGCCCAGCTCGACGATCCGCCGGGTCAGCGCCATCGCCTGGTTGAGGCGGGTGTCGATCGCCGCCTGGTCCGTGGCCGGCCAGTCGGCCAGGTGGACCGACGCCGGGGCGTCCGGGACCACCGGCACGACCAGGTCCTGCCAGACCCGCTCGGTGACGAACGGCACCAGCGGCGCCATCAGCCGGGTGACGGTGTCGATGGTCTCGTGCAGCGTCCACAGCGCGTCGGGGTTGCCGTCCCAGAAACGCCGGCGGGAGCGGCGGACGTACCAGTTCGACAGGTCGTCGACGAAGGCGGCCAGCAGGGCGCCGGCCCGCTGGGTGTCGAAGTCCTCCAGCGCCGCGGTGACATCGCGGGCGAGCTCGTTGCGCGCCGAGACCAGCCAGCGGTCGAGGACGTGGCGGTCGGCGACCGCCGGCGCGCCGCCCGGGACCGGCGCCCAGCCGTTGGCCCGGGCGTAGAGGCTCTGGAAGGCGACCGTGTTGGTGTAGGTCATCAGCACCTTGCGGACGGTCTCGGTGATCGTGGTGTGACCCACCCGCCGGGCCGACCAGGGCGAGCCTCCGGCCGCCATGAACCAGCGGACGGCGTCCGCGCCATGGGTGTCCATCAGCGGGATCGGCTCCAGGATGTTGCCCAGGTGCTTGCTCATCTTGCGGCCGTCCTCGGCCAAGATGTGGCCCAGGCAGAGCACGTTGCGGTAGCTCGACTCGTCGAACACCAGCGTTCCCACCGCCATCAGCGAGTAGAACCAGCCCCGGGTCTGGTCGATCGCCTCGCAGATGAAGTCGGCCGGGTAGGCCTGTCCGAACTTCGCCTTCGAGCCTTCGGCCCAGGGGTAGCCCCACTGCGCGAACGGCATCGAGCCGGAGTCGAACCAGGCGTCGATCACCTCGGGGACCCGGTGGCTGGGCTTGCCGCAGGTCGGGCAGCCGAACACCACGTCGTCGACGAACGGGCGGTGCGGATCGAGCGCCGACAGGTCCTGCCCGGTCAGCTCCGACAACTCGGCGCGGGAGCCGACGCACACCTGGTGGTCGTCCTCGCACCGCCAGATCGGCAGCGGGGTGCCCCAGTAGCGCGACCGGGAGAGTGCCCAGTCGATGTTGTTGTTCAGCCAGTCGCCGTAGCGGCCCCACTTGATGTTCTCGGGGTACCAGGTGGTGTTCTCGTTCTCCCGCAGCAGGGCGTCCTTGATCTTCGTGGTGCGGATGTACCACGAAGGCTGGGCGTAGTAGAGCAGGGCGGTGTGGCAGCGCCAGCAGTGCGGGTAGGAATGCTCGTAGGCGAGCTTGCGGAACAGCAGCCCGCGGGCGGCGAGATCCTCGACCAGGACGGCGTCCGCGGTCTTGAAGAACTGCCCGCCGACCAGCGGGACCTCGTCGGCAAAGGCGCCGTTGGGCCGGATCGGGTTCACCAGCGGCAGGCCGTAAGCGCGGCAGACCGCCATGTCGTCCTCGCCGAAGGCCGGCGCCTGGTGGACCAGGCCGGTGCCGTCCTCGGTGGTGACGTACTCGGCCAGCACGACGTAGTGGGTGCCGCCGACCACGTCCGGGAAGTCGACCAGCTCGAACGGACGCGAGTACGTCCAGAACTCCAGCTCCTTGCCGGTGAAGGTGCGACCCAGCGCCCAGCCGTCGCCGAGCACCTTCTCGGCCAGCGGTTCGGCGACGACCAGGGTCTCGCCCTCCGCTTCGTCCCTGGTCGCGACCACGTAGTTGACGTCGGGGTGCACCGCGACGGCGGTGTTGGAGACCAGCGTCCAGGGCGTGGTGGTCCACACCAGCAGGGACGCCTTGCCGGCCAGCGGACCCGAGGTGAGCGGGAACCGGACGTAGACGCTGGGGTCGGTGACATCCTCGTAGCCCTGGGCGAGCTCGTGGTCGCTCAGCGTGGTGCCGCAGCGCGGGCAGTAAGGAGCGACCCGGTAGTCCTCGACCAGCAGGCCCTTGCCGTGAATCTGCTTCAGCGACCACCAGACCGACTCGACGAAGGCCGGGTCCATCGTCCAGTAGGCCTCGTCCAGGTTCACCCAGTAGCCCATCCGCTCGGTGAGCTCGGTGAACGCGTCGACGTGCCGGGAGACGGACTCGCGGCAGCGCGCGTTGAACGCCTCGACGCCGTACGCCTCGATGTCGGGCTTGCCGTTGAAGCCGAGTTCCTTCTCGACCGCGAGCTCGACGGGAAGGCCGTGGCAGTCCCACCCGGCCTTACGGTCGACGTGGAAGCCCTGCATCGTCTTGAACCGCGGGAAGACGTCCTTGAACACCCGGGCCTCGATGTGGTGGGTGCCGGGCATCCCGTTGGCGGTCGGCGGGCCCTCGTAGAACGTCCACGGCTTGCCCCCGGCAGTCCTCGCCAGGGTCGCGGAGAAGGTGTCGTTGGCCTTCCAGAACTCCAGGATCTCGTGCTCCATCCGGGGCAGGTCGATCGCTGCCGGCACCGGTCGGTAGCTCGGCTGGGTCTGCTGCTGGGCGGTCATCTGGCCTTCCTTCGTCGTTCGCCTGACGAAGGGACGAACCCTCGGGTCCGCGGTACCACCCTCCTTGGGTGCGCTGGCGCACCCCACTTCGTTGCTCGCCGCGGCCGGTTCTAGTGAGCGCTCGTGCGCGCCGTTCTTCCAGCAGCTCCGGGGTGATGGCCCCATCCTCGCCTTGCGGACGATCCCCAAGTCTATGGGCGCGGACGAGCCCAGCCAAGCGCCCGGGCACTGCCGCGCCACCACCGAGGGCCAGTGCCTGTCGTCGAGGGCCAGTGCCTGGGGGCTGGCTGTCGTTGGAGTGGGATGTCGAGGGCCAGTCTCTGTCGTCGAGGGCCAGTGCCTGGGGGCTGGCTGTCGCTGGAGTGGGATGTCGAGGGCCAGTCTCTGTCGTCGAGGGCCAGTGCCTGGGAGCTGGCTGTCGTTGGTGTGTGGGTGGTGGGGGCGGCGTGTGTCGTCGAGGGCCAGTGCTTGGGGGCTGGCTGTCGCTGGAGTGGGGTGGTGGGGACCGGCTGTGTCGTTGAGGGCCAGCGCTTGGGGGCTGGCTGTCGCTGGTGTGTGGGTGGTGGGGGCCGGCTGTGTCGTCGAGGGCCAGTCTCTGTCGTCGAGGGCCAGTGCTTGGGGGCTGGCTGTCGCGACGGGCGGGCTAGCGGTGGCGCGACGGGTCGGGCGGTCCGGGCGGCTCGATCAGGCCCGGCATCACGTGGATCAGCGGACGATCGTCCATGATCCGCCGCGACGCGCGCCCCGACGCCGGACGGGTGTCGCTGGCCGTCCCGGAAGCCGGCCACGCAGGCTCGGCGGGCGAGTCGTCGTCGCGCGGCTCGGACGGACGGTACTCCATCCCGTTCGCCCACTCGCCGCGAAGGGCCGCGGTGCGGACCAGGTAGTCCTGGACGTCGATCCGGCCGCGCGCAAGTCGATCGTCGAGGATCTGCTGGGCTGCTGCCCCGGTCGGCGGGGTGCGGGGCGCCCAGCCGCGTCCGCCACTGGCCACCACGACCGAGATCACCGCGGCGGCGAAACTGGCGCCGGCCAGGAGCAGGATGAAGAAGCCTTCCATCGCGCCCTCCTCGCCACCATCATCCTCGTCCTGGCAAGGCGACTCAATGGCAGGAGGCCGCAGCCCGGTGGGTCACCGGTGCCACGGCCTCCGCCGCCTCGGGGCAGGGCGCCTGCCTCAGGCGGGCTCGTCGCCCTCCTTGGTCGGCTCGGTCGGCTCGGCCCGTTGGGGCTCCGACGGCTGAGCGCCCGGGTTGAACTCGGTCCCGTTCGGACGGTTGCCGAGCAGCGCCGCGCGCCGGGTGAGGTAGTCGTCCACGTCGATGTCGCCGCGGGCGAGGCGTTCGTCCAGGATCTGGAGCGCGCTGGACGGCGGCTGCGGCGGCTGTGGCGGGAACGGTGGCGAACCCGGCTGCCAGCCCGGGTGGTGCGCACCCGGATGGTGGTTGTGCTTGCGGCGCTTCACCAGCCAGATCACCAGCAGCGCGATGCCCAGGGCGAGCAGCAGCATGGTTCCGAAGTGCATCAGCCAGGACAGGCCGCCGGGGAAGGGAGAGTGACGCATGTGGCCTCCTTAGTCGGTCCCCACCATGATCACCCCGGCGAGCCAGCCCGGCGCTGGGCACAGCCTGTTGGTTCGCTGTGAACCCTCGGGTTCAGGAGGCGAGCAGGCGCTCGATCACTGCGGCCAGTCCGTCCTCGTCGTTGCTGGCGGTGGTGTGGTCGGCGGCGGCGAGTGCCTCCGCCACGGCGTTGCCCATCGCAACTCCGATCCCCGACCATTCCAGCAGCTCGACGTCGTTGCGTGCGTCCCCCACGGCCAGCACCTGGCGGGATTCCAGCCCGAGCACGGACGCGAGCCTGGCGACGCCGCTCGCCTTGGTCACCCCCGGGCCGCTGATCTCGAGGAACGGGGCTCCGGAGGTGGTGGCGTGGAAACCGGTCAGGCCCGACTCCACCAGGGTGTCGAGCAGTTCCTCAGGGGTGGCGGACGGGTGGCGCACCGCCAGCTTCACGATCGCGTGGTCGAGCATCGCCGCCTTGGGGATCTCGAGGTAGCGCAGCGGGAACATCCGGCGCTCGTACTCGTGGACGAGGTCGAAGTAGCCGGCCTCGGCGTAGTGGACGAGCCCGTGGTCGGTGACCGCCTCGAACAGCACGCCGTCCAGAGCCTGGGGCAGGTAGTCCATGATCGCTCGCACGGAGTCGGTGGGAACCACCTCCTCGAACAACAGGTCACCGGAGCTCAGCCGGTAGCACTGGGCGCCGTTGGAGGCGACCGCGTAGTCGATCCCGACCGGCGTCAGCAGCGCCGCGAGGGTGGCGGGGTAGCGACCGGTGGCCGCGACCACCTGCAGCCCGGCCTCGTGCGCGCTTCGGATCGCGTCCGTGGTGCGCTCGCTGATCGTCTTGTCGGGCCGCAACAGCGTCCCGTCCAGGTCGGTCGCGATCAGCCGGATCTCGGACGGGTGGACGGGGGTCGTCATGCCGTGCGGGTCTCCTCGCTGATCCGTCGCCGGCCCTGGAAGGCGCGCCCGAGGGTGACCTCGTCGGCGTACTCGAGGTCGCCGCCGACCGGCAGTCCGCTGGCCAGTCGGGAGACGGTGACACCCATCGGCAGCAGGAGCCGGGAGATGTAGGTGGCGGTGGCCTCGCCCTCGAGGTTCGGGTCGGTCGCCAGGATCACCTCGGTGACCGTCCCGTCGGCCAGCCGGAGGCAGAGCTCGCGGATCCGAAGGTCGGCCGGGCCGACATTGTCGATCGGGCTGATCGCCCCGCCGAGGACGTGGTAGAGCCCGCGGAACTCGTGGGTGCGCTCGACGGCGGCCACGTCCTTGGACTCCTCGACAACGCAGATCGAGGTCCGGTCGCGGCGGGGGTCGCGGCAGACCCGGCAGGTCTCCTCGGCGGAGATGTTGAAGCAGGTAGCGCAGAACCGCACCTTCTCGGTCACCTCGCGGAGGGCGTGCGCGAGTCGCTCGACGTCGGCCTTGTCGGTGGTGAGGATGTGGAACGCGATCCGCTGGGCACCCTTCGGGCCGATCCCTGGCAACCTGCCGAGTTCGTCGATCAGGTCTTGGATGGGACCCTCGTACACGTTCCTCCTCGTGACCTGCGAGCGCAGCGCCCGGACGTCCGCCCTGCTACAGGCCGAGCTCAGGCATCGGCGGCATGGTGGACTGGGCGAGTGCCGTCGCCTTGTGGTTGGCGTCCCGGACGGCCGCCACGACCAGGTCGGCGAGCGTCTCGGTGTCCTCGGGATCGACCACGTCGGGCTTGATGGTGAGTTCGAGCAGCTCGCCCGTGCCCGAGACGACAGCCTCGACCAGGCCGCCGCCGGCCGAGCCGGTGACGCGCTGGGTGGCCAGCTCCTGCTGGGCGCGTTCGAGCTGGTCCTGCAGGGCCTGGGCCTGCGCCATCAGGCTGGACAGGTCGAAACCGCTCGGATCGAACATCACGGACTCCCTTCGAGGGTCGGCCCCCATCGTATCGGCTCGGTCGGACGTCGCCGCGCCCGGGGCGAGGCGGGTCGGTCAGCTCTCGGAGTCGTCGATGAGTTCTGCTCCGAGGTGCTTCATCAGCAGCTCGTCGCCCGAGACCTCGTCCTCGAGCGAGACGTCGTCCCGGCTCGGCTCGGGCTCCGGTTCCGGCGGTGAGGCGGCGCTCTGGCCGGTGCGGCTGCGGCGCAGCTCGTCCCTGGCCTCCTGCGCGGCGGCCGAGCGCTGTTGGACGGGGGCGGGCGCCGGCTCGGCGGGCGGGCGCTGCTGGACGGGGGCGTCGGCGGCATTGGCGTCCACGATCGGGTTGACCTGCAGGGTCACCCCGATCACCTGCTGCAACGACTCGCGCAGGAGTTCGGCGTGGGTGCCGCGGACGAAGTTCTCCCGCACTCCCTGGTTGGCCAAGCCGAGGGTCAGGACGCCATCGCGGACGTCGACCACCTGGGCGTTCTGGCTGAGCAGGATCCAGGTCACCCTGCGGCGGCCCTTGATGTCCTCGAGGACGTCGGGCC
>JAVHXR010000058.1 GCA_031119515.1 Propionicimonas sp. | reverse complement strand
GTGGTCGGGGGACCACGAAACGCACTCACGTGCCCACAGCAGCGTGCTATGGGGGGTGCCGCCCGAACTGATACCGGACTCCTCCGCGCCGTCTTGGAACATGGTTCCCAATAGGGGCGCATCGCCTGCTGTCGCGGCGCCTACCGCCTCGAGGAAGGCGTCTGGTCCGGCCTCAGCGAGAAGCGGCAAGATGTCAGCGAGAGATTGCCAAGCTCGCCCGCTTCCGTCTGCCGACGCCCATTCGAGCAGCCTTCTGACCAAGTAGTTGGCGAAGTCAGAACCCGACGCTCCACCTGACAGGCTGACACTTGCGCCGTACATTCCCAAAAGCGCTAGTGACTGAGCGAGCCCGCGGCGAAGGTCCTCGGAGTAACGGCGAGTCTTGCCGTCAATCGCTGCTTTCCACCGTTGGTCCCTTGGTAGGTCAAGGGCGGGATCGCCCTCCGCTAGGACCAGCTCGACGATCGCCTCGAGGCGCTTCAAGTCGTCGTAAGTTAGCCCCGGCGCCACCAGCATCCATGCATCCACCGCGGAGACGAGATGCCAGGATGGGCCAGTTCGAATTGCCAAAGGGTCGCCAGGGTCGTCGGCTATGCCCGCGACCCCCTCCCGAAATGACTCGTAATCGGTTCCCGTGAGCACCTCGAGGATCGAACGGTCTCCTTCTGCGTTGTCTCTCCACGCGCCGGCCAGGAGGACTGATCGAACGTTGCGGGACGGACTGACGCCAGCCCATGCCGGTCGGTGCAGCGCGGCTTTGACGGCCAGGTTCCGTCGCAGCCCGGTCAGGCTTCGACGTGCCAGTCTGCCGAGTTCGACGGCCTTATCGCTGTCCGCGATCCCGGCGCGCTTCAGTGCGGCTGTCACCTCTGAGGCGTTCACAGCGGGAAGGGTGATGTCAGAGTCTCCGTCGGACATCACGGGCACACAGAAGTGGTGGACCGTGCCAGCGGGGATTTCCCCTGCTAGCTCGGGCGTGCGAGGGACCAGGATGAGGGGTCGGGGCGAGGCGCTCAATTGCCTCCATGTGGTTAAGTCGTCGACGAAGGCAACCCGTGCAAGCATCTGGCCCTGACCTTCTGCGTCAAGGTCGACGGCGGTGGCGGCGATGAATGCACACACCTCCTCGCTCGATGCGCCAGCAATGGTAATGACCGAACCGGACGAAGCGAGCAGGTCTTCCAAGCCCTTCGCACAGCCAGCCCGACCGGCCAATACGACCGCCGGGGTCAACACTGGATTCGTCTGTGCTGCCCAGTTGCGCCACCAACTCACCCCTGTGCGAATGCCGTACGGTGAAAGCCCCAGCTCCTCCGAAAGCCATGCCCACGTGATTGGTGCCGCCTCGAGCCAAGTCTCAATGTCGTCTAGTCCAAGACACTTGACATCTTTCCAAACGTTGCCACTTCGCTTGCCTGTCGCCCACGTCGCCCGTGCCGTCCAGGGACGCAGGATCGCCTCGACGTATGTGCAGTCGGTCGTCGGCGTTCCATCCGGGGTGGATGTTCGCTTGGAGTAGTCCTCATCGGCCTTCGTGTTCGGGCTGGAGTTGGTCGACAGTTCCCACACAGACAACCCCTCCGGAACCCACGCCGTCGCTTGGGTTGTCCTGACAGAACCATCCCAGTCGCCGGCGGCCACCCCATCGCCCGCGGGCATGCCAAGCTCGACCAAGCCAGGTGTTGTCTCAAGGATCAGACGTCGCACCAGCCGCGGGAACTCCGACTGCGACAGCCGTGTGTCGGCCCAACTCTGCAGCCTGTTGCGGTCGACGTACCCGGGTCTAGTCATCCGAAAGTACCTTCTGCAATCTGCGGTAAGCCCATTTCTGCACTATAGCGATAGCTGTATTCGTGGGAGAGTCCTCAATGCGTCCGGTCGGCGTTTGCCACCGGCTTCTGGACCGGCGCTGAGCCTTCCTGAGCTAGTGCGAAGGGCAGCGGAAAACCGCATTGTGGTAGCAAAGCGAGCCACCTCGGAGTGGAGGGCTCTTGGATCGAGGACAACCCGCTTCTGGGCGGAGCGATAGCCACTGGTGGAGAGCCAGCTATCGCTCATCGGCATTTGAGTGAACAAGCGAAGCGCGTGCTGACCTGAAACGAGGCCGGCTGGACCTCGGCAAGGGCGACAGGCTCACATGCTGGAACCTCTGCCCCAGATAAGCCCCAACGGACGGGCGAGGTCGTCGCATGTTGCCTATCATGCCTAGTCAAACGGCACTTTCACGCGCCCATCCCTCCGGTTCGAGTCCTGTCGCCCCGGCCATTGGTGCCCCAGGCTGAGGCTAGACCCCGGTGACCGGTCGCGACGGGTTCGTGTTCCCCGGTCAGGCAGGCACCTCGCCGATGTCGGAGGCGGTGCTGCGCCTTCGGCAGGGCGCGCACGCTCCCCGCGGACGAGTGGGGGGTACGGTGACGCAACGGCTTGGCCGCCCCCTGCCTAGCGTGGGAGAAGACGGGTCAGGGCGTCGAGAATCGCGAAGATGCTTCCCAAGAAGATCAGGTTGAGGATCAGCCCCGCTGCGCCGAGGACGAGCGTCACGATGATCACGATCTTCGTGTACCTGGCGATGAACTGCAGGTCGTCGGAAGTCTGTCTGGTGAACCCGTAGGCGTACCGGGGATCGGCGAAGAACGGTGCGGACAGGGGAGTCGACGGGAACGGCGGCTGAGGGGGCCGGTTCCAGTTCCGGCCGTCGAAGGTGTTGCCGGTGCCGTCCCGGTGGGGCACCCATTGGGATCCGTCCCACACGTAGTCGCCCTGCCTCCAGCCCACCGGTCGCCCCGCGGTGCCGTCAGTCATCGTGGTTCCGTTCGCTCGGTCTGCGGTTCGCTGGGAGAGTATCGCCGCGCGCCGACGGCCGTGGCCGTACCGGACCAGTTGCCGCGGTGTGCCTGTCGTGGGGCGAGGCGTTCGGCGGTTGGTGGGCACGGCTTGCGGTTGCGGCAACCGGGTCGTGGGCGTCCTCGTCGGGGGCATTCAGGGTGGTGTCGTCGCCTCCACCGACACGGTCGGGGCAAGCCGGTCGACGCGGTGGCGAGCGCGTGATGACGCGCCCGACCGGTGGCCGGGGTTGTGATTCGGCAGGCCCGGTGCGGGTAATGGACGGGTAACCCACCCCCACGGGTAAGAGGGTCTGGCCGGCCGTTGTGGGGGGTTGCCGGCCGGGTCTCGGGAAGGGCCCCGTTCTCCCAGATGGACGGGGCCCTTCTCCCCCTCGCTCCCGAGGGCGTCGATCCACCCGGCGGCCCGGCGGAACGACCAGGCGTCGGGCTCGGCTCAGGGCAGCTCCGTGAAACCCGCGAACGTCGTGACCGCCGGACGGGGCGCGGTGTCGACGGCGAGCCGGAAGACGTCCGGCCGGTGGTAGTGGCCGACCGGGTCGAACATCCGCCGGGCGGAGCGCACCTTGGCGAGGTCGAGGGTCGCGACCAGGACCGACTCCTCGTGGCGGGACGGTCCGGCGAGGATCTCCCCGTTCGTCCCGACGATGACGCTGTTGCCCGGTTCCACCCATTCCGGATCGTCGGGGTCGATCCGCCAGACCCGGTCGCGGTCGGGGAACCCGGCCGGGAGCTGGTCGACCCGCACGGCAGGATTCACCCCGACGACGAAACACCGGCCCTCGCGCGCGATGTGGCGCATGGTGGCGATCCAGCCGTCACCCCTGGCCAGGGTCGGCGCGAGCCAGATGTCGACCCCCTGGGAGTAGAGGAAGAACCGGGCCAGCGGCATGTAGTTCTCCCAGCAGATCAAGCCGCCGATCCGGCCGAACGGGGTCCCGTACGTCTGGAGCGTCGACCCGTCGCCCATGCCCCACACCGTCCGCTCGGAGCCGGTCGGGACGAGCTTGCGATGCTTGCCGATCAGCGTGCCCCCGGGGTCGAAGTAGAGCAGGGTGTTGAAGATCGTGCCGCCGTTCGGCTCGCGTTCGTCGATCCCGATCACCAGGTACACCCCGGCCTCCCGGGCCGCGGCACCGAGCCGCCTGGTGGTCTCGCCCGGAACCTCCACGGCCTGGTCGGCGAGCATCTCGAACCAGGTCTCGTCACCGTCCCAGATCGGCGTGCCGTCGATCCAGATCGGCGTGCCCGGCACGAACGCCTCCGGAAACACCACCAGGTCGGCCGCCCGCACCTCTGGGCTGGCCAACAGCCGCTCCACCTTCGACACGGTGGCCTCGCGGTCCATCAGGATGTACGACGCCTGCACCGCGGCGACGGTCAACGTGGCCATCTGGAGCCTCCTGCCGGAGCGGTGCCGCCTGACGAGAGCGCACCTGCAGACACGATGACCCCGCTCCCGTCCCCGGTCAAGGCGTCGAACTGCGCAGACCCCGGGCGGCAACCACGAGCGCCTCCGACCAGGACGTGATGGGCGAACCCGCTTGAACGGCCGCGGCGATCGGACCACGGTGGAGGCATGACAGGACTGCTGAGGCGGAGCCCCGCGACCGGCGACGGGCTCGGGCCGGCCGAGCTGGTGGAGTGGCTGGGGGCCGATCCCGGGGTGCGAGCCAACATGGTGGCATCGGCGGACGGTCGCGCCACCGTCGACGGCAGGGTCGGCGCCCTCACCGGGCCGTCGGACCGGCTGCTCCTCGACGCGCTGCGAGGCTGGTGCGATGTGCTGCTGGTCGGCGCTGGAACCATCCGAGCCGAGGGCTACGGTGCGATCGACCTGCCCGACGACGTCGTCGCGATGCTTCCAGAGGGGGGGCCGACAACCCTCGGACGACTGCGCGCGCACGGGCCGGTCGCAGAGCTGGTCCTCACGCTGTCGCCCGTCCTGGTCGGCGGCGAGGGCCTCCGGATCGTCCAGGTGCCGGCCTACCAGGAGTTGGTGACCCTCACGCTGCGCGACGTCCTGGGCGCCGCCAGTGAGCTCTTCCTGCGCTACACGGTCGGGACGGGCCGCGCCCCGTCCGGCGCGGAGCCGACGTGAACGCTCTCGTGGTTTTGCGGTGCAGCCCGCGGGTAACACAGCCGATACCCGGGTATGCCCCGGGGGAAGCACCCGGATGAGAGGAAGAACCATGATCGTCGAAATCATCGGGCTCGTGATCTTCGGGGCCATCATCGGCGCGCTGGCGAGATTCTTCATGAAGGGAGACCAGAACATCGGGATGGTCTGGACCATCGTCCTGGGGATTCTCGGTGCCCTGGCGGGCTACTGGTTGGCGGGTCTGCTGGGGGTCGCCCAGACCGGGGGCATCGACTGGATTCGCTGGATCATCTCGATCGTCTGCGCGATGGTCCTCATCGGCATCTACCTCGGCGCCGTGAGCGGACGGCGTCGAGCCGGGTAGCCCTTCGACCGGCCGAGGCTGGCGCCGGCCTGCGCTGCGGGACCGGCGCCGCGACCGCGGTGCGGCGCCGTCGGCTCCCTGGGCGGCCGGCCAGGTCAGGCCGCGGGCGGGCAGCCGCAGGATTCGCGGAGCTGGAACGTCGGGGTCAGGCGGACGTAGCGGGAGGCCTGGCCGGGATCCTCCATCCGCTCCAGCAGGAGCCGGGCCGCGACGGCGCCGAGTTCGTCGACGGGCTGGGAGATGGTGGTCAGCCGGGGCTGGAAGGAGTCCGCCCACGGGAAGTCGTCGAAGGAGACGGTGGCGATCCCGTGCGGTGGCGTGATGCCCCGCCTGCGGAGCCCCGCGATCGTCGAGACGGTGATCAGGTTGTTGCCCAGGACGAGGGCCGTCGGCGGTGAGGGCCGATCGAGGATCCGCTCAAGTGCCGCCGAGGTCTGGTCCGCGTCCTCGCCGGCATGCTCGAGCGGCGCGTCGCCGGGGTCGAGGCCGTTCCTCTCCAGTCCCAGGTGGAAGCCGGCGATCCGCTCCTGCGTCGTGAAGATGCCGGTCTTCGGCGCGAGCATGCCGATCCGGGTGTGACCGTGGGCGACCACGAGATGGTCGACGAGGCTCGCTATCGGTTCGACGTTGTGGACGCCGACCGCGTCCACGCGGGGGAGTACCTCGCTGGGAACCCGGTCTATCAGCACCAGCGGGATCTTCCGCCGCAGCACCTGCGCGTAGGCCTGGGCGGGTCCGGCGGACGGGGCGAGCACCAGCCCGTCGACGCGGTGGGACAGCAGGTGCCGGATCGCCCTGAGTTCCCGTTGCGGCTCGTCGTGGGTGTCGGTCAGGATCAGGGTGTAGCCGCGGCTGGTCGCCTCCCGTTCCAGGGAGTGCACGACGTCGCCGAAGTAGGTGTTCGAGATCGCCGTCATCGCCAGGCCGATGGTGTGCGACCGGCCGGTACGCAGCGAGCGCGCGATCGTGTCCGCCGCGTACCCGGTGGCGTCGATCGCGTCCCGCACCGCCTTCTCGGTCGCCGGGTTCACCTTCCGGGTCTTGTTGATCACGTGCGAGACCGTGGTCGCCGAGACGTTGGCGACGCGCGCCACATCGCTCATGGTGACCACGCGGCACCCTCCTTCGCCTGTCCCGGGCAATCGTATGCGGGCGAGAGCCCGGTCGCTCCGCGGGACTCGGCGCGACCTGCCAGCGGCCGCGGTGCGCGGACCCCCGTCCGTACCCGAAGGTGCCGAACGGGTCTCTCGACACCGGAGTGTATCGCCGGGACAGCCGTGCACCGCGCCCAGCCCCAGTCGCCCTGCCAGGACGACGACCCGCGCGCGGCCCGCCGCCCGGCCGCTGCGGGTCGCCGCAGTCGTCAGTGCCCGGAGTGGGCGTGCCAGGACTCGAACCGCAGCACGAGGTCGGCCTGGTCGCGGTGGCCCGCGACGAGTCGCGCGTTGCACTCGTCCGACCCCAGGACGTGGTCGCGGGCCCGCGCAGGGTCCTTCCCGAAGCGCTGGTGCCGCTCGATCAGCCGGTCGATCCGGAGCGCCTCGTCCGGCGCCTCGAGGAACCAGACCTCGTCCAGCTCCTGCCGGACCGCGCGCCAGGCCGGATCGGGCAGCAGCAGGTAGTTGCCCTCGGTGATCACGATCCGGCAGGACTGCGGGACCGGGATCGCGCCGGTCACCGGATCCTCGATCTCCCGCCGGTACTCGGGGGCGTACACGATCGGGTCGGTGTTGAGGCGCAGGCGGTGAAGGAGCGCAGCGTAGCCGCGCGGGTCGAAGGTGTCGGGAGCCCCCCGCCGGGTGCTCCGGTCGTCCCCGCCGATCACCGAGGCCGCGAGGTGGAAGCCGTCCATCGGCACCACCACCGCACACCCGGGACTGAGCGCGTCCAGGGCGACGATCAGCTGGGCGGCCAGGGTGGACTTGCCCGCCCCCGGCGCGCCGCAGATGCCGATGATCCGGCGGGAGCCGGAGGCCTGCCCCAGCAGCCGCCGCGCGAGCGCCGCGGGGTCGGGCTCGATCGGCTCCGGGGTCATGCGGCCGGCACCTCGTGGCCGACGGCGTGGTGCATCACGACCTCCTCGTTCGCCTCGTCCCTTGCCAGTTCCTTCACGATCCTGCCCTCCCGCATCACCAGTACCCGGTCGCTCATGCCGAGCACCTCGGGCAGTTCGGAGGAGATCATGATGATCGCCACGCCCTGCCCGGCGAGGTCGGCCATGATCTGGTAGATCTCCGCCTTGCTGCCGACGTCGATCCCGCGGGTCGGCTCGTCCATGATGAACACCTTGATGCCGAGGCTCAACCAGCGCGCCAACACCACCTTCTGCTGGTTGCCGCCGCTCATGTTGGCGACGACGAACTCAGGCGACGGGGTCTTGATCCTGAGGTTGGCGATCCAGGTGTTGACCAGCGCCAGTTCGTCCTTCAGGCGGAGCAGGCCGAACCTGGACAGCCGGTCGAGTCCCGAGATCGTCGTGTTGACGAACACCTGGAGCTTGAGGAGCAGCCCCTGCCGCTTGCGGTCCTCCGTCACCAGCGCGACGCCGCGGTCGATCGCGTCCCTGGGGGAGCGCGGACGGTACGGCTTCCCGAACAGCTCCATCTCCCCTGCGGTGGGCCGGTCGGCGCCGAAGATCACCCGCGCGACCTCGGTGCGCCCGGAGCCGGTGATCCCGGCGAACCCGACGATCTCGCCGGCCCGCAGCTCGAAGCTGACATCGCGGGCCAGCCGGTCCTGGGCGAGGTGGGAGACCTTCAGCACGACCTCGCCCGGCTCGGTGCGCCGGCTGGGGTAGATGTCCTCGAGTTCCCTGCCGATCATCATCTGCACCAGTTCGTCCATGGTGACGGCGGCGACCTTCCGCGTCCCGACGTAGCGGCCGTCCTTGAGGACGGTGACCTCGTCGGCGAGTTCGAAGATCTCCTTCATCCGGTGCGAGATGTAGATGATCCCGATGCCGCTGGCCTGGAGGCGTCGGACCACCGCGAACAGGTTCTCGATGTCCCGTTCGCCCAGCACGGCGGACGGCTCGTCCATCACCAGGATCCGGGTGTTCCGGTTGAGTGCCTTGGCGATCTCCACCATCTGCTGCTGGGCCACGGGCAGCGTCCCGGTCAGGGTGTCGACGGGCAGGTGGACGTCGAGGGTCTCGAGCAGTTCGCGCGACCGCTGCCTGACCTGCGCCCAGTCGACCATGCCGGAACGGGTCGGCAGGTGCCCGAGGAAGATGTTCTCGGCGATCGTCATGTGGGGGGTCAGGTTGAACTCCTGGTAGATCGTCGAGATCCCGAGGCGTTCGGCGTCGGCCGGCGTCCTGATGTCGACCCTCTCGCCGTCGATCCGGATCTCGCCGTCGTCGCGTCCGTAGGCGCCGGACAGGATCTTGATGAGGGTGGACTTGCCCGCCCCGTTCTCGCCCAGCAGGGCATGGACCTGCCCCTCACGGACGCTGAGGGTCACCCCTTCGAGGGCTCTCACCCCCGGGAAGCTCTTGCCGATGCCCGACATCTCGAGCAGGACACGGCCGGCGGCTGGCGTGCTCATCGCGGTCACTTCCTGCGGTGGGTGAGCTGGTCGACCGACACCGCCGCGATCACGAGGATGCCGGTGATCAGCACCTGGTACGTCGACTCGACGCCGAGCAGCTGCAGCCCGTTGCGGAACACCCCGACGATCAGAACGCCGATCAGGGTGCCGACGATACTGCCCCGGCCGCCGAACAGCGACGTCCCACCCAGCACGACGGCGGTGATGCTGTCCAGGTTCGAGGTCTGGCCGGCCTGCGGGTCGCCCACCCCCGTCCGGGCCACCTGGAGGATCGCGGCGACGCCGTAGCTGAGCCCGGCGATCGTGTAGACCCCGCGCAGCACCCGGCTGGTGTTGATGCCGGCGAGGCGGGCGGCCTCGATGTTGTCTCCGACGGCGTAGACCGTCCGGCCGCTGGCGGTGTAGCGCATCATGAACCAGGTCAGCAGGTACAGCGCGAGCATCAGGATCGTGCCGGTGGCGATCTGGGTGCCTCCCACGCTGAAGGTGTCGCCGAGGAAGGTGAGCTCGGGCGGCAGGTCGGAGATGGTGGAGGTCGTGTAGATCCGGGTGAGGGCGTAGGCGATGTTCATCGTGCCCAGGGTGACGATGAAGGCGGGGAGCCCGATGCCGGTCACCAGGGAGCCGTTGAGCAGGCCGAAGCCGGCCGCGACGACCAGGCCGAGCAGCATCGCAAGCCACGGGTTGAGGCCCTTGTCGGCCGCGAAGCTGGCCAGCAGCACCCCGGAGAGGGCCATGACCATGCCGTTGGACAGGTCGATGCCGGTGGTGATGATGACCAGGGTCTGCCCGATCGCCAGGACGCCGACCACCATCACCTGCTGGAGGATCAGCGAGAAGTTCTCGCCGGAGAGGAAGCGGGGGGTGGCGAGGGCGAAGAAGGTGCTCGCCAGCACCAGGGCCGCGACCGGGCCGAGGATGGGCGATCTGAGGATGGAACCGCGGAGTTGCCGGCGCGGCGTGGCCGTGGTGGTGCTCTGCGCTGTGCCCATGGGAGGGACCTTTCGGGTGCGGGGGAGACGACGTGGTGCGGGTGGCGGCGCCTGCCGGACGCCACCACCCGCGCGAGGGACCTACTTCTCGCCCCAGCAGTTGTCCAGGCCGAACGTGGAGTCCTCGCTGTCGATGCCGGACTGCGACTGGTCGGTGATCAGGGTCACGCCGGTGTCGGTGTAGCCGGACGGCTTCACGCCCTCCTTGGCGTACTTGACGATCGCCTCGACCCCGAGCGACGCCATCTTTAGCGGGTACTGCTGGGAGGTGGCGGCGATCTGGCCGTCCTTGACGCCCTGCACGCCCTTGCAGCCGCCGTCGACGGACACGATCAGGACGTCCTTCTCCTTGCCGGCGTTCTTCAGGGCGGTGAACGCGCCGAAGGCCGCGGGCTCGTTGATCGTGTAGACGAGGTTGATCGAGGGGTCCTTGCTCAGGCAGTTCTCCATCGCGGTCTGGCCCTCGGTCTGGTCGCCGTGGGTGTCCTGCGAGCAGACCACCTCGGCGCTGGTGGCCAGGTCGGTGGACGCCGAGTCGATCCCGGACGCCAGCCCCATGCCCTGGAGGAACCCGTTGTGGCGCTGGGCGCCGACGGTGATTCCGGGAGCCAGGTCGAGGGTGGCGATCACCGGGGTCTTGCCGGCCATCGCCTTCGCCGCCCACTCGCCGATCAGGGTGCCGGCCTTGAAGTTGTCGGTGGCGAAGAGCGCGTCCGAGG
>JAVHXR010000057.1:9731-10571 GCA_031119515.1 Propionicimonas sp. | reverse complement strand
CTACAAGGCCGTCGTCCGGCGGGTCCCGGCCGACGGGGTCCCCGCGGCGATCACCGGGCTGTTGCGTGAGCACGGGGTCGGTTCCCTGGTACTCCCCGGCGGGGTGGACGCGAGCTGGCGGCAGGCCGTCAGCGAGGCAGGCGTTGCCGTGCGCGAGGACGATCCCCCGCTGTCGCACCAGGAACTGAACCGCACCGATGCCGTCCTCACCGCCTCGACGGTCAGCATCGCCGAGACCGGGACGATCGTGCTCGACCACAGCCCCGACCAGGGCAGGAGGGCGCTCAGCCTCGTCCCGGACGTCCACCTGTGCGTGGTGAGGGCCGACCAGGTGGTGTCGGACGTGCCGGAGGCCGTGGCGCGGCTGGCCGAGTCGGTGCAGCAGGGTCGTCCGCTGACCTGGATCAGCGGCGGTTCGGCGACCTCGGACATCGAGTTGAACCGGGTCGAAGGGGTGCACGGCCCGCGCACCCTGCTGGTGATCCTGGCCGAGTGAGCCGTGGCAATCCCCGGCTGCGCCGGGGTTGCTGGTTAGGGTGAACGGGTGAGCCAGCTTCCCCGTCCCGCCGCCGGCGCCTCCGGCTGGCTCGGACGCAGGCTGGTGTTCGCGCTGGTCACCGGCGTCGTGGTGCTGCTCGGGCTGGGGGCGTGGGCCAACGCGCTCGCCGAGCCGGTCGTCCGTGCCGGGGTCCCCACCGGCAGCGTCAGCCCGCCACCGCCCAGGGCCACCCCGACCCGGACGCCGTCGCCGACCGGTTCGGCGACGCCCTCGCAGCCGGCCACCCCCGCGGCCACCGCGGCGCCGACGAAGTCGGCCCAGCCCGCCAAGGAGCCCACGAA
>JAVHXR010000057.1:2956-9721 GCA_031119515.1 Propionicimonas sp. | reverse complement strand
CACGAAACAGGCCGGCACCTTCACCACGTCCACCGCGAAGCAGGGCTCGGTGAGTGGGATCGGCAAGCAGCACGCGTTCATCGTCAAGGTCCAGTCCGCGGCCGGCCTGGACGCGAACAAGGTCGCCAGGGAGATCGCCGGCGTCCTGAACGATCCCCGGAGCTGGACCGGCAGCGGCACCGTCCGGTTCGCGCTGGTGAAGGACGCCAAGGCGGCAGACTTCACCGTCTACGTCAGCGCCCCCGAGGTGGCCGATGCCAAGTGCGGCAAGGGCACCTGGGTGTGCGTCCGCGGCTCGAAGCTCGTTCTCTCGGCGGCGGGCTGGGCGACCCCCGCGGCGACCTACGGCGGCGACACCACGGGCTTCCGGCGCTACCTGGTCAACAACGCCGTCGGTACCTACCTGGGCGAGGACAAGCAGTCCTGCGGCAAGGCCGGGCGGCCGGCGCCGGTGATGGCGCCCCAGGGCGACGACCTGTCTGGTTGCACCCCCAATCCCTGGCCGTTCGGATAGGCCCGACCCAGCCTTCGCCGCCCAGCCGCGCCGGCGCGATCGTCAGCAGTGGCCTCGGGAGGCGCGAGCCGGCGGCTACTCGGTCACCCTGGGCAGGTTGCCGGTGGGGGCGTCGGCGGGCGAGGACGGCAGTTCGCTCGAGCCCGGGAGCCGGATCGTGAACTCGGCCCCGCCGGCCTCGGTCCGCCCGGCCTTGACCCAGCCGCCGTGGGCCTTGATGGTCTGCGCGACGATCGACAGCCCGAGCCCCGAGCCGGGGGTGGTGCGGGCGGTGGGCGCGCGGTAGAACCGGTCGAAGACGTGGGGGAGGTCGTCCTCGTCGATGCCCGGGCCCTCGTCGGAGATCCGCAGCCGGTCGCCCTCGAGCCGCACCTTGATGGTGCCGCCGGCGGGGGAGAACTTCACCGCGTTGTCCAGCAGGTTGGTCACCGCGCGCTCGAGGCTCTCCGGCTCGCCGACGAGGTAGAGCGGGTCCAGCTCGACGTCGAAGGTCAGCCCCGGGCCGCGCCGCTGGGCGCGCTCGACGGCGTTGGAGACCACGTCCCGCAGGTCCATCGGCTCGGGATCGGGGTCGGACAGGTCCTCGCGGGAGAGGTGGACGAGGTCGCCGATCAGCGTGGTGAACTCGCCCAGCTGCGCGGCGATGTCCCGCAGGATCTCGGCCCGGGCACCCGGCGGCAGCATGCCCTGGCGCTCGTCGGCGACCAGCAGCTCGACATTGGTGCGAAGCGAGGTCAGCGGGGTGCGGAGCTCGTGCCCGGCGTCGGCGATGAGCCGCCGCTGGCGGTCGCGGGAACTCGCCAGGTTGCTCATCATGGCGTTGAACGAGCGGGTCAGGTCGGTCAGCTCGTCCATGCCGCCCAGCTCGATCGGCGCAAGGACGTTGGTCTCGGTGACCTGCGTCACCGCGACGGTGAGGCGCCGGATCGGCTCGAGGCCCGAGCGGGCGATCACCCAGCCGGTGGCGCCGGCGGCGAGCGCGGCCGCCAGGCCGAAGGTCAGCAGCGAGAACGCCAGGATGCGCAGGATCTGGTTGGTCGGGCCGAGCGGCCGTCCCAGCACCAGCGCGTACTTGTTGTCGGCGTCGGCCAGCGGTACCGCCACGATCCGGTACGGCTCGCCGGCGGTGTTCACGCCGGTCCGGGCCGACGACCCGGTCTGGGTGCGCGCGACAGCGATCTCCTTGGCCGTCACCGCCAGCGCCGCCTCGTCGTTGGTGCCCCCGGGAGGACGGATGGTCCGATGGTCGGCGCGCACCACGAGCAGGGTCACGTTGGCGGTCTGCAGGGCGTCCTGGTTGAGGCCGCCCATGCCCTCGATGTCGGAGGAGATCGAGTCGCTGGTGACGGCGGCCACCTCGATCAGCTCGCGGTCGAGCTGGTCGTAGATCGCGAGGTTCGTGATGATGTACGCCGCCACGCCGGTGATCGCCACGGCTCCCGCCACGGCGGCCGACACCAGGAATGCGAGACGGTCATGCAGCGGGCGGTTGCTGACCGAGAGGATCGAGCGGAGCCAGCGGATCACGGTGGGGTCTCGCGCAGCACGTACCCGATGCCGCGCACCGTGTGGATCAACCGGGACTCACCCTCGCCCTCGGTCTTGCGGCGCAGGTACCCGATGTACACCTCGAGGGAATTCGCCGTGGTCGGGAAGTCGAAGCCCCAGACCTCGTTCAGCAGCCAGCTGCGCTCCAGCACCCGGCGGGGGTTCTCCAGGAAGGTCTGCAGCAGCGCGAACTCGGTGCGGGTCAGGCTGATCCGCCGGCCGGCCCGCTGCACCTCGCGGGTCTGCAGGTCGAGGGAGAGGTCGGCGAAGGACAGCAACTCGGAGCCGGGCTCCTCGGAGTTGGCCGGACGGGCGGAGCGCCGGGTCAGCGCCCGCAGCCGGGCGAGCAGTTCCTCGAAGGAGAACGGCTTGGCCATGTAGTCGTCGGCACCGGCGTCGAGGCCGTCCACCCGGTCGCCGACGGCGTCACGGGCGGTGAGGACGAGGATCGGCACATCGTTGCCGCCGGCGCGCAGCGACCGGGTGGTCTCCAGGCCGTCCAGGCGGGGCATCATCACGTCCATGATGACGGCGTCGGGGCGGAGTGCCGAGAGCCGGGCCAGGGCCTCGACCCCGTCGTTGGCCGTGGTGACCTCGTACCCCGAGTAGTGCAGCGAGCGCGCCAGCGAGTCGCGGACCGCCTGGTCGTCGTCCACAACGAGGATGTGCATGGCCCAAGACTATGTCCCGGCGGCGCGGAGCGCAGAAACCCGGACGGTCGGTGGCGTCAGCCGGCGTGGCCCCCGAGCCGGGCGACCCGCCGCATCAGGCCGGGCATGGCGGCCTCGATCGCAGCCAGCGTCTCCTCGAAGCCCTCCGGCGGCCCGTACCAGGGATCGGGCACGTCCGAGCCGGGGACGGCGTCCGGGTCGAAGTTCGACAGCAGGAACAGGTGCTCGGCCTCAGGGACCAGCTGGCGGATCCGGTCCAGGTGGATCCGTTCCATGCCGATCACCAGCGCCGAGTCGCGAACCTCGGCCGCGGTGATCCGATGGGCCCGGTGGTCTCCGGGGCGGTAGCCGGCCCGCTGCAGCACCTCGACGGCGCGCGGGTCGATCGGGTTGCCCTGCTCCTCGCTGCTGACCCCTGCGCTGGCGAAGACGACGTCGCCGGCATCGTGCTGGCGCCCCCACTGCCGCGCGACGACCTCTGCCATCGGGGAGCGGCAGATGTTCCCCCAGCAGACGAACATGACGGTCGGCGCGCCGCTCATCGGTGGTCGGTCCCGCGCTTGCCGAAGAAGGCGTTGAGGATGAAGCTCACCACGGACACGATCAGCGCGCCGAGGAAGGCCGCGCCCCAGCCGTCCACGTGCCAGGCGAGCCCGAGTTCTCCGGCCAGCCACGACACCAGCAACAGCAGCACCGCGTTGATGACGAGCAGGAACAGGCCGAGGGTGACGAAGATCACCGGTGCGGTGACGAGCTTGAACAGCGGCTTGACGATGCTGTTCACCAGCCCGAATATCGCCGCCACCGCGATCAGGGTGAGGACCTCGGCCTCGGCGTCGGGGTTGCTGATGCTGATGCCCGGGACCAGCCAGGTCGCCACGGCCAGGGCGAGTGCGCTGGCGAGGAAACGAATCAGCATGGGCCCCATGCTGTCACGAGTGGGAGAGTTCTCCTATTGGTTGAGATTCGGAAAGGTTACGTGGTGAGCATCACCCTGACAGGGCGGCATTTTCTCAAGGAGCTCGACTTCACTCCGCAGGAGTGGCGACGGCTCCTCGAGCTGACCGGCGAGCTGAAGGACGCCCGCGCCCGCGGCACCGAGGTGCAGCACCTCAGCGGCATGAACATCGCGTTGATCTTCGAGAAGACGTCGACCCGCACCCGCTCGGCCTTCGAGGTGGCCGCCCACCACCAGGGCGCGCACGTCACCCAGATGGACGGCAACTCCTCCCAGCTGGGCCACAAGGAGTCGCCGGCAGACACCGCCAGAGTGCTGTCGCGGCTGTACCAGGGCATCGAGTACCGCGGCAGCCACCAGTCCACCGTCGAGCAGATCGCGGCCTACTCCTCGGTGCCGGTGTGGAACGGCCTGACCGACGAATGGCACCCCACCCAGAGTCTGTGCGACATGTTCACGATGCGCGAGGCCAGCGGGCTCGAGGACCGCGAGATCGCGTTCGCCTACGTCGGCGACGCCCGCTTCAACGTCGGCTGTTCGCTGCTGGTCGGCGGCGCCCTGCTGGGGATGGACGTCCGAATGGTCGCGCCCCGGAAGCTGCAGCCGCCGGACTGGGTGGTGGAGCGGGCCCGGGCGATCGCCGACCAGACCGGCGCCCGGATCACCCTCACCGAGGACCTGGACGGCGTGCGGGGCTGCCACTTCGTCCACACCGACATCTGGGTCTCGATGGGGGAGCCGGAGAGCATCTGGACAGAGCGCATCCTCCTGCTGCAGGACTACCAGGTGAATGCCGCGCTGCTGGAGCGGACCGGCGTGCCCGAGGTGAGGTTCATGCACTGCCTGCCCGCCTACCACAACCGCGACACGACGGTGGGCGAGCAGGTCTTCCAGCGTTTCGGGCTGACCGAGCTCGAGGTGACCGACGACGTGTTCGAGTCCGGCGCCTCGATCGTCTTCGACCAGGCCGAGAACCGGATGCACTCGATCAAGGCGATCCTGGTCGCGACGCTGAGCTGAACCCGCCCCCGCTGGCGCCGCCGGGATAGCGTCCGACGGCATGACCCCGGTCGCCGGCCGGCCTCGGCGGCTCCCGGCCGGGTGCGCAGGAGGACCGCTGCGCCCGATGGCGGGAATCGGTAGGTTGTCGGCATGACGCTGCCTGCCTCGCTGCCCGTTCCGCGCACCCCCGACCCGGCCGCCGCGCCGCCGCTGACGTGGGGGGTGCTCGCTCCCGGCGGGATCGCGGCGACCTTCGTCGAGTCCGCCCAGCGGTTCACCCGGCAGGAGTTCGTCGCGGTCGGGTCCCGCTCCACCGAGCGGGCGGAGGCGTTCGCGGCACGGTACGCGATCCCGGCGGCCCACGGGTCCTACGAGGCGATGCTCGCCGACGACGCCGTCCAGGCCGTGTACGTCGCCTCGCCCCACAGCGAGCACCACGTCCAGACGCTGCTCGCGATCGAGGCGGGAAAGCACGTCCTGGTCGAGAAGGCGTTCACCCGCAACGCGGCCGAGGCCCGCGAGCTGGTCGCCGCTGCCGGCGCCGCGGGGGTGACCCTGATGGAAGCCATGTGGACCCGCTTCATGCCGCGCGCGGACGTGGTCCGCCAGCTGCTGGCCGAGGGTGCCCTCGGCGAGCTCGAGGTGGTGTTCGCCGACCACGGCCAGCCGCTCACCCACGTCCCCCGGCTGGTCGACCCGGCCCTGGCGGGCGGAGCCCTGCTCGACCTCGGCATCTACCCCCTGTCGTACGCGGTGTTCGTCCTCGGGCTGCCGGGCCGGGTGCAGGCGATCGGCGACCTGACCGACGCCGGGGTCGATCGACAGGCCGCGATCGTGCTGGACGGGTTCGCCGACCACCCGCACGCCCGCGCCGTGCTGCACACCACGCTGGCGGCCAGGACGCCGACCACCGCGTCGATCAACGGCTCGCTGGCACGGATCGAGCTCGACGCGGACTTCTACAACCCGGGGACCGTCCGGCTGGTCGACGCGACCGGCGAGGTCGCCTGGCCGGGCGACGGCCAGGTCGGCCACCAGGCGATGTGCCACGAGGCGGCGCACTTCGCCCAGCTGGTCGCCGACGGGCAGTCGGAGTCGCCGCTGCTGCCGCTCGCCGAGACCGTCGCGATCCTGGAGGTGATGGACGAGATCCGCGCCCAGGTGGGGGTCCGCTACCCCGGCGAGTAGCCGCTGCAACGAATCCCCCCGCCGGCGCGTGGGGAGGGCGTGACTACCTACGAGGGGGTCTGGGTGGACGACCCGGTGGCCGAGGCGGTGCCGATCACGTTCGAGCACTACGTCGCGACCCGTTCGGTCGCGCTGCTCAAGTTCGCCTACCTGGTCACCCGCGACCGCGAGGACGCCCACGACGCGGTCCAGGACGCCCTGGCCGGCCTGTTCCCGCGCTGGCGCCAGGTCTCCCGCGCCGGCGGGGTGGACGCCTACGTCCGGCGTAGCATCGTGAACGCCCACGTCTCGCGCTGGCGCAAGGTCCGGCGGCTGGTGCCGGCCGCCGAGCCGGCCGTCCTGGCGCAGGCACCGGTGGGCGAGGATCCCGCCGCCGCGGTGGTCGCCGCCGACGAGGCGCTGCGGTTGTGCAACGAGTTGCCACCGCTGCAGCGCGCCGCGGTGGTGCTCCGGTTCTACGAGGACAGGTCCTTCGCCGAGATCGCCGGCATCCTCGGCTGCCAGGAGGCCACCGCGCGCTCCCACGTCCACCGCGCGCTGGCCGCGCTCCGCGTCCGCCTCGGAGGTGGCGACCATGACTGAGCAGTTCGACAGCGAGGAGCGGGCGCTCCGCGACGCCCTCGCCGGCGAGGCCGAGTCCGTGCAGTTCGAGCCGCTGGCCGCCTCCGACCTGCCCCGGCGAGGGCCGGCAGGGCGGGGCTGGTCGACCGGCGTCGCGGCAGCGGTCGTCATCGGCCTGGTCGCCGTGCTGGCCGCCGGCGTCCTGCCCTATCTGCGGCCCTCAGGGACGTCGGCCGCCGCCAGCGCGCCCGCCGGGGGCCAGGAGCCACAGGTCGCACCGGCAGAGGCCTCCCCTGAGTCTGCCCCGGGGCCGGACTCACCCG
>JAVHXR010000057.1:0-2946 GCA_031119515.1 Propionicimonas sp. | reverse complement strand
GCGTCGGAGACGTCGACCAGTGTGACGTCGAGTCCACGCCGGGCGAGCCACAGCCCGGCTGGCGGTGGGAGTCCTTCCGCGACGTCGTGGTGCAGGTCCCCGGCGACTGGGGGTACGACGTCGCTCCCAGCAGCGCGTGGTGCATCAACGAGGACTGGCCGACGGCGCCGTACGTCGACCTGGCCCACAACCTCGGCGCGGTACCGGCGATCCTGTGCGAGGGTGTGATGCCGGCCGACAAGCTGGTGCCCCACCTGGTGATGGCTCCCGAACAGGTCGCCGCGACCGAGTCGCTGCCGGACGGCTGGGAAACCCACCGGCTGGCGGTCGGCGAGGTGGTGCTCACGGTCGTGACCGACGCCGACGGCGCGACCCTGGCCGAGCAGATCCTGGCGACCGCACGCGTGGTGGCGGTCGACCACAACGGGTGCCCGACCGACGCCGTCCCCGCCACCTCCAGGGTCGATCTGGCGGGCTTCGCAGGGTTCCCCATCGTGGTGTGCGCCTACGACACCGATCCGAACGCCTGGCCAGGGCTCCGGTCGTCCTCCCGGCTGGTGGACGAGGCCGCCACCCGCGCCTGGGATGCGATCTTCGCCGCCCCCGGTGGCGGCGGGCCGGACGGCACCGCGGCACAGTGCGGCGGGCTCCCGGCCGATCCGGACACCGTCCTGCTGGTCGAGGGCACCGCGGTGGGCTTCGCGTTCAGCGGGTGCACCGGCAACGGACTGGCCGACGACGGCGCCTCGGGCGGCCTGCGCGAGGTCACCGAGGACCTGTGCCGCACCTTGTTGGCGCCGCCGTTCTGGATGAACACCTCGATCGGTCCCGCCGCCACCCGCTGCCTGGGGGTGTTGCACGAGCGGTGAAC
This sequence comes from Propionicimonas sp., assembly GCA_031119515.1. Classification (GTDB taxonomy): domain Bacteria; phylum Actinomycetota; class Actinomycetes; order Propionibacteriales; family Propionibacteriaceae; genus Propionicimonas. The sequence continues at coordinate 2,075 of JAVHXR010000057.1, read as the reverse complement.
CGCCCGCCGGCGAGGATCAGGGCGCTGGATGTCCGGCGACCTGTCGCAGCCAGGCGAGGGAGTCGGAGTCGTCGACCCACTCGTGGGCGAGCCAGCCGAACTCCGTGGCAGCGGCGACGTTGGCCGGACGGTCGTCGATGAAGGCGATCTCGCCGGGCTGGACGCCGAGGGCGGCGGTGACCCCGGCATAGAGCTCTGCCTCCGGTTTGACGGTGCCGAGCTCGCCGGAGATGAACAGCCGCTCGACCAGCGGGTACCAGTCGCTCTCCTCCGCGGCCTGCCGCAGGCTGGCCGGGGCGTTGCTGACGATCACCAGCCGCTGCTCCCAGGCCGCGACGGTCTCGAGCAGCGCGCGGGCGGTGGGCCGGAAGCGACACCACAGCGCCATGTCGAAGTGCGCCAGGTGGTCGACCAGTTCCCCGGCGGGACGGAGCCCGACGGCGGCGAGCAGGCGGCCGTAGTACTCCCCCGGCGGCAGCCCGATGTCGAGTTCGCGCCGCTGGGTCCAGTACGCCGCCTCGTAGGCGTCGGGGTCGACGCCCAGCAGGGCTGCGGGGGCGGTGTAGAGCTCGGCGGGCCAGGAGAGCACCCCGCCGAGGTCCAGGGCGACGACGCGAACCATGCCGGCAACGTTAGGGCACGGCGCGGCCGGCCGGCCGGCTGGTTCGTCGATTCGGGTGCGGCGTCGGTGCGCGCGGCGTAACGTCGCGACCGCAGGGCCTGTCACCGACGAGAGGAGCACCCATGAACCCGACGACCACCGCGCTCGTCCTGATCGAGTTCCAGAACGATTTCACCACAGCAGGCGGCTCGCTCCACGGCGCCGTCGAAGCCTCGATGGAGGCGACCGGGATGCTCCCGAAGATCACCGGGGCGGTCGCCGCCGCGCGTGCCGCCGGAGTCGCGATCGTCCACTCACCGATCGAGTTCGCGCCCGGGTACGGCGAGATCACCCGCCACCCGTACGGCATCCTGAAGGGGGTCGTGGACACCAACTCGTTCGTCAAGGGGAGCTGGGGGGCAGCGATCGTCGACGAGCTGGCTCCTGCCGAGGGCGACATCGTGATCGAGGGCAAGCGTGGGCTGGACGCGTTCGGCTCCACGAACCTCGACTTCATCCTCCGCTCCAAGGGGATCTCGACGATCGTGCTGGCCGGGTTCCTGACCAACTGCTGCGTGGAGTCGACGATGCGTTCGGCCTACGAGCGCGGCTACGAGGTGATCACCCTCACCGACGGGGTGGCCGCCACCTCGGTCGCCGAGCACGACAACGCGATCAGCTTCGACTACCCGATGTTCTCCAAGCCGTCCACGGTGGCCGGCTTCGTCGGTTCGCTGGCCGGCGCGGACATGGCGGACACCTCGCGGGTGTACTGAGCCGGGGGGCCGTCGGGGTCGTCCGGCGACCCCGACGGAACCGGCCCGCGCAACGCCAGCCAGGCGCCGGCCAGCAGGGCGACCAGGAAGAGGGCGTCGCCCAGCTGGTCGGAGCCGAGCGTCGCCCAGTTGGAGGTGTCGAGGTCGGTGCCCGTCCCGCGGGCGAGCGCCAGGAAGGCCACCGAGGTGCAGGCGAACAGCGAGTTCGCCAGGAACAGCAGGACGCGGGTCGACTGCGGGAAGCGGCGTGAGCCGCTCCTGGTGAACTCGGCGTCGGTGAGGATCCGCCAGGTCAGCCCGAACAGGATGACCATCGGGGCGCTGAACACCAGGACCGCGCTGGCCGGGTCGCCGAGGACGCCGCGATGCGGGTACAGCACGGCGAGCAGCAGGACCGTCAGCACGGCCGCCGCCCGCCGCCGGGTGAGGCGACGCCGCACGGCGAGCACCAGCCCGGCGCCGAGCGCGGCCACGCCCGCCAGGACCCCGAGTGCCTGCGGGGTCCGGTCGTGCAGGAAGGTCGCCGAGGGCAGCAGCCCGACAGCGTCGAGCACCACCGACGCCGCGAAGGCGACCAGGAACCCGGCCTCCCCGATCCGCCGCTGCCGGGCCAGCCGCCAGGCCATCGCTGTCGCCGCCAGGCCGAGCAGAGCGCGCCAGAGCACTCCCGGGTTGTTGTCGAAGAAGGCGTACCAGAC
>JAVHXR010000056.1:5047-10638 GCA_031119515.1 Propionicimonas sp. | reverse complement strand
GGGTGTCGGCGACCCGCTGCGCGCGCGGGCTGCCGGCCGGGACCGTCCCGGCGAGCGCCCTGAGCTGTTCGACGGTCTGGTCGAGGCTGCGCAGGTGGTCCTGCCGGCGCAGCGCGCCCAGGCTGTGGCTGATCGAGTTCACCAGGTGGATCGCCGTCACCTCGCCGCAGCCGCGGCAGGCGCCGTGGCCACCGGTGATCGAGTAGTAGGTGTCCCGGGCCAGCAGGATCCGCTTCAGGTCACCCGTCGGCTCGGTCGCGTCCGCCGTCAGCCGGACCGGGGTGTCGGGCAGCCGGGTGAGCCGCTCGAACCGGGTCTCCAGCATGCCGAGCAGGAGGTCGTCCTGGTCGGCCTGGGCGAGCGCGTCCGGACCGCAGACCTCGACGCACTGCAGGCAGCCGGTGCACTTCCACGGGTCGACCACGGCGGAGAACAGCACCCCGCTGCCGGGCACCTGCTTCTCCATCGCGTCGAACAGCGGACGCGTCCTGGCCACCGGGAACGCGGCGACCCGGGCGAGCACCTCGTCCATGTCACGGGCCAGGACGCGCTTGGGCGGCAGCACGGAGGTCGCCCGCTGGGCGAGGGCGGTGAAGTCCTCCGCGGCAGGCTCGGCCAGGAACAGGCGCCGGATCTCCGCGGCCCAGTCGGTGACCAGTTCGCGGACGCGGGCCCGCGCCGTCTCGGGCAGGTCGGTGGCGTCGATCGCTGCGTGGAGCAGGTCGCCGAGTTCGTGCCCGGTGTTCGGGATCGCGTTGTCGGGGCAGGCAAGGGCGCACTCCATGCAGGCGGTGCACGCCTCGGGCTTGAAGACCGGCAGGGTGCGCCGGAACAGGCCCTTGTTCTTCACCGCGCCGGTACCGACCGGGATGAACAGGCCGGTGCCCGGCAGCACCGGCGCCTCGTCGATGGTGCCCTCACGGAACGGCCGGCCGATCACCTCGTCGAAGTAGCCGGGGTCGAACAGGCCGGTGGCGCGCTCACGGCCGACGGCAGGGGTCATCAGCGCGGAGAGCGGGACACTGACCCGCTCGACGGTGGCCGCGGCCTCGGCCTCCGCCAGGGCTGGGTCGGCGTAGTCGACCGCGACCGCCTTCATTCCGTCGCGGATCACTGCCATGTTGGCCTCGACCACGGAGAGCCCCTTGCGGCCGAACTTCTTCGACAGCTCCGCCTGGACCTCCGCTTCCAGCGCGGTCAGGTCGGCGCCGCGACCGATCCGGTCGACGTGTCCCATGATCGCCCCGATGAATGCCATGCCCATCATCCGGGTCTCGAGTTCGGGGTTCGGGGCGTGCGCGCGGGCTACCGCGAACGCGTCGAGCACGAAGAACCGGATGCCGCGATCCCGGATCGTCCGGCGCGCGAAGGCCGGCAGGCCGGCCCACACCTGCGCCGGTGGGAGGTTCGACTGCATGATCAGCGTGCCGCCGGCGACCAGGCCCTTGAGCGGGTTGGAGTGCGCGAACACCTGGTGGTCGGGGCACACCACGACCTCGACGTCCTCGAGTTCGGCGTTGGTCACCAGGACCGGCTCGGGGGAGAGCGTGATGTAGTAGTTGGTCGGCGCCCCCGACTTCTCCGAGCCGTACTTGGGAGCCGACTTGGAGTTCATGCCGAGCATCGAGGCGAGGATGTCGGTGAGCAGCTTGCCGGTGGCGACCGTGCCGTACCCGCCCACGGAGTGGAACCTGATCCGCAACGCCTCGGGGGGCAGGACGGCGGGGTTCGGCTGCGTGGCGAGTGCCATCAGCTCGGTCTCCGGGTAGGCGGCGCGGAGCCGGTCCTGGATCTCTGCGACAGCCGGCGTCGGGTGCTCGATGAAGAACTGCGACCCCAGGTAGACCAGCGGCGAGCCGGTCGGGGTCGCCATGTTCCTCGCGGCCGCGACCAGGTGCCGGGGCTGGACGTCGTGCCCACCCAGGCCGAAGATCGCGGTGGTCAGCTGCGGGAACAGCCGGGCGTGGTAGAGCGCCTGCGTGACCAGTCGCGTCAGCGCGGTGTCGTCGGACCGCTCGAGCACGGTGACGGCCTTGGCGTTGCCGAGCGCCGCGACCAGTTCGGCCTCCGGGAACGGCTGCAGCAGCTTGACCGACACCACGCCGACCTTGAGGCCCTGCGACCGCAGGTACGGCAGGACCGCGCGGACGTCGTCGGTGATCGAGCCCATGCCGACGAAGACGTAGTCGGCGTCGGCGGTGTCGTAGGTCTGGACGGGGGAGTAGGACCGTCCGGTGAGCTCGGCGTACTCGGCCATCGCCTGGCGCACCAGGGCGGGCACCGCGTTCGCGAAGTGGGTGCGGTGGTCGGCAGAACCGGCCTGGAAGTCCGGCTGGTTCTGGACCGGGCCGGTCAGCCCGGGGTTGTGCGGGTCGACCAGTGCCGGCACGAGCTGGCGGGTCCCCTTGCTCCAGGCGCCCCGCCACTGCCGCCGCCACTGGTTGTGCAGGTCCTCCGGCAGCCAGGCGAGGGTCTGCCCCACCAGTTCGCCGGTCTCGTCGGCCTCGACCCGGTCGGCCAGCGAGGCCAGCTGCCCACGGAGCGCGGCGAGGTCGTCGGGCCGGATCGCGCCGGCGTGGCGGTCGAGGTACTGGTTGAGCTGGAACACCCTGCCCTTGGCGCCGAAGAGGAGGTCCTGGGCGACCGTCGGGCTCGGGATCCGGCCGGCCGGGTCGCCGAGGTACTCGCGCAGCAGCTCGGGCTCGGGCAGGAGCACCTCGCTCATCACGTGGCTGGTGGCGAAGCCGTCCATCGCGTTCGCCACCGGGATCAGCGACAACGCCGACGTGCGGTACGCGATCGCCGCGAGGTCGGCGGCCTCCTGCGGGTTCGACCCGAACAGGATGGAGTAGCCGGTCGGGAGCAGGGCGTAGACGTCGTCGTGGCCGGCCATCACGTTCAGCGAGTGCCGGGTGACGACCCGGGCGGCCACCTGCAGCACGAAGCCGCCGATCTTCTTCCCGACCGTGACGTAGTGCGACTCCAGGCCGTAGAGGATGCCCTGGCTGGAGGACGCGTTCGAGATGAAGTTGCCGCCGGTCAGGGCCGCCCCGAGCGCGCCGCTCTGCGCGGAATGCTCACCCTCGGTCTCGACGAAGAAGGGATGTCGGCCCCACACGTTCAGCTGCCCCTCGGCCCTGGCGGCCTCGAACAGCTCGGAGATCTCCGTGGACGGCGTGATCGGGTAGCCGATCACCCCGCCGCAGACGTGCTTCATGACGTACGCGACGGCGCCGTTGCCGTTGATCACGTCGGGGGTGCCGGGGAACCGGGGGGAGGGGGTCATGGTGGAGTCCTGTCAGCTGCACATAACCGCCCATCCACGCTCCGATGCGCGGTCATGGGCATTCTTGCCCATGACCAATCCGGCCGTCGGAGTTTCGATTAAGACGACGAAATTGGCTTCTATTTTCTTTTCGGCATCGACTGCTTTCCTATTTGGAGGTCAGCCGAATGCCTTCTCGTAGACGGCCCGCAACTCCGGGCTCGTCGGACCTGACAGCCCGCACAGTGCGACCTCCAGTTCCGGCTGGGCGGGATCGAGGTCGCCGGCGGCGATCAGGTAGTCCTGGCCGACGGCGAAGTCGAAGGCCGAGAAGTCGCCGGCCGTGAGGTCGGGCTGCTCGATCTCGACCGTGCTGCCGGGTTCGCCGCGGAAGACGTGGGTGACCTCCAGCGTGACGACGTCGCCGGTCACCTTCTGGACCGCCCCCTGGAAGGCGAGCGGGAGCGGCGCCAGCGACTCGGGGCTGATCGCGAGGCAGGAACCAGCCGCCATCCCGCCGTCGCCGGCCGGCAGCGCGATCCTGGTGGCAGCCGTCGCGGCCGGCGTGAGCGCCGAGACGACGGCGAAGGCGGCAGCCGCTACTCCGGCGGCCCCCGCCAGGCCCAGCAGGACCGGGCGGCGGCGGGGACGGCGGCTGGCCCCGGGTGCACCCGCGGGCTGGGAGGAGGTCGTGTTCACCATGCGTGTGATCCGATCGTGCTCGAGGGGGGTGAGGGACGCCGCGGGGTCGGCGGACCGGAGCACGGCGCGCAGGTCCTGGTCGGGCTGGTTCGGTTCGCTCATCGCTGCTCCCTCCTTTCACTCCCGACATGTCCGGCTGCCGGGCCAGCCTTTCCGAGGGCCTCACGCAGCCGGCGTTTCGCGCGGTGGAGCCGGATCGCGGCGGCGTTCTCGCTCACCCCGAGCACGAGCGCGATCTGGGGCGGGGTCAGGTCCTCCCAGGCCCACAGCCGCAGCACCTCGGCGTCGGCGGCACGGAGCTTCGCCATCGCGGCGTGGACGGGGGCGTGGTCGGGGCCGTCCCCCGGCCCCGGTGCTACAGCGGGCGGCTCGACGGTGCGCAGCCGGTGGACCAGCCGGTCGCGCCGGCGACGCGAGCGCTCGGCGTTCGCCAGGCAGTTGCGGGCCACCACGAACACCCATGGCAGCGGTTCGGATGGCAGGTCGGCCACCCGGCGCCAGCACACCAGCAAGGTCTCGGCGAACGCCTCCTCCGCGGTGTCGGGGTCGGTCCGGCGGGCGAGGTAGCGGCGCACCGGCTCTGCGATCTCCCGCACGAAGGCGTCGAAGGTGCGCTGCTCGGTTCCGGGCACGGTGCTCACGTCCTGTCATGTCCGGCTCCACCACGGGGGTTTCACCGCTGCGGATGCCGCCTGAAGGCCAGCGTGCCAGACTGCGTGCGAGCGAAGGAGCGATGATGCAGCAACGACCACTCGGGCGAACCGGCAGGATGGTGTCGGCCCTCGGGCTCGGCACCTGGCAACTCGGCGCCGACTGGGGGGCGGTCGCGGACGCGCGTGCCGTCCTGGCGGCGTCGGCCGATGCCGGGGTGACCCTGTGCGACACCGCCGACGTCTACGGCGACGGTCGTTCGGAGTCGACCATCGGGGGATTCCTTGCCGACCGCCCGGGACACGGCATCACGGTCGCCACCAAGCTGGGGCGGCGGCTGCCGCAGGAACCGTCGAACTACACCCCGGAGAACTTCCGGGCCTGGACCGAGCGGTCCCGGCGCAACCTCGGCGTCGCCACCCTCGACCTGGTCCAGCTGCACTGCCCGCCGACCGCGGTGATCACCGACCCCGCGACCTACCAGGCCCTGGACGAGCTGGTGGCGGAGGGCGCGATCGCCGCCTACGGGGTGTCGGTGGAGACCTGCGAGCAGGGGCTCGCCGCCATCGGCAACGGCGTGACCAACCTCCAGATCATCCTGAATCCGTTCCGGCTCAAGCCGCTGGAAGCGGTGCTGCCGGCCGCCGCCGCCGCGCAGGTGGCTGTGTTCGCCCGGGTGCCGCTGGCGTCCGGGCTGCTGTCCGGACGGTACTCGGCCACCACCACCTTCGCCGCAGACGACCACCGCAGCTACAACCGTCACGGTGAGTCGTTCGACCGCGGGGAGACCTTCTCGGGTGTCGACTTCGAGACCGGTCTGGCCGCGGCCGCGGAGCTCGCGGCCGTCCTTCCCGACGGGGTGTCGCTGCCGGCCGCGTCGCTGGCCTGGATCGCCTCCCGGCCCGGGGTGACCTCGGTGATCCCCGGCGCCCGCAGCGCCGCCCAGGCGACGGCCAACGCGAAGGCGGCATCC
>JAVHXR010000056.1:0-5037 GCA_031119515.1 Propionicimonas sp. | reverse complement strand
GCGCTCGACGCCGGGTTCGACCTGACGGAGTTCGACGCCCGCGTCCACGAGGTCTACGACGCCCGGCTGCGGGCCGACGTCCACCCGTTGTGGTAGCTCAGGCCGCCGCCACTGCCACGTCCGTGGCGGAAGCGGTCACCCGCCGCAAGGTCAGGTAGGAGGCCGCGGCGATCACGGCGGCCAGGGTCGCCGAGACCACCACGACGACGAAGCCACCGTGGTACCCGGCGGTGTCGATCGCCCGCCCGGCCATGCTCGAGCCGAGCGCGGCCCCGATCCCGATGCCCGTGCCCATCCAGGCCAGGCTCTCGGTGAGCCGCGGCGCCGGGGCGAGCTTCTTGATCAGGGTGTTGCCGTTGATCAGGGTGGGGGAGACGGTCAGGCCCACGGCCACCCCGACGGCGGCGAGCACGACGATGCTGTTGGCGACCAGCAGCCCGAGCGTGGCGACCAGCAGGGCGAGGACCCCGACAACGAACCGGATCGGCAGCGCCGATGCCCAGTGCCTTGCCCCGTAGTAGAAGCCTGCCGCTGCCGACGCCAGCGAGAACACCGCGAGGACGACCCCCGAGGCCGCGCGGGCGTCGAAGGCCGTCGCCGCCGCCACGACCGTGATGTCGATGGCGCCGAACACCGCACCGATCAGCAGGTTGACCGCGATCACGGCGCCGACACCGGGGAACAGCAGCACCAGGCGTTCGCGCAGCGGCGGACGGCGGTCGCCGGTGGCGAGCGTCCGCGGCAGAACCGGGGGCTCGGTGGCGCGCTGGGAGTAGAACAGCGCCGCGCCCACCAGCGACAGGATCACCGGCAGCACGAGCCCGGCGGCGGGGTGGACGAGCGTGGCCAGGGCGGTCGCGGCCACCGGGCCGACGACGAAGGTGATCTCGTCCAGGGTGGACTCGAGCGCGAACGCGGTGTGAAGCCGTCCGGGGTCGGCGGTGACGTGGTTCCACCGGGCGCGGACCAGTGCCCCGGGGGCGCCGCCGCTCGCACCGCTGACCACCGCGGGCACGAACAGGGCCCAGATCGGGAACTGGGCCACGGCCAGGACGACCAGCAGCGCGAGGCTGGTGCTGCTGACCAGGACGGCAGGCAGCATCACCCGGCGCTGGCCGAAGCGGTCGACGAGATTCGACAGCACGGCGGTGCCGAGTGCCCAGGCGACCGCGTTGGCCGCAGCCAGGCCGCCCGCGAGTTCATAGCTGTCGTAGAGGCCGGAGACCATCAGCACGAGGCCGATGCCCATCATGGCGCCGCCGGAGCGGGCCAGCATGCCGGCCGAGGAGAACTTCAGGGCGCCCGGGATCCGAAGGATTTCGAGGTAGGGACGCATCAGACCATCTTCCCACGAACCACCCCCCGGAATCGACTTGGGGGCCTCAGCCGACCATTGCCGCCGATCGCTCCCACAGGCCGGCGGCGAGGACGGCGTCGTCGGCCTGCGGGTTCGTCCGCGCGGGTCGCCGCCGGTGGAAGTAGCCGCCGGAGGCGAAGTCCTGGCCGGGCACCCCCTCGGCGAGGAACACCAGGGTGTCGGCGCCCTGCTCTGGCTTGCCGAGGACCAGCTTGGGCAGCGGTCCGCGGTAGGCCCACGAGACCGGGCCGCGTTCGGCGGTGGCGAAGCTGGAGGCGATCACGCCGGGGTGGAACGCGGCAGAGGAGAGACCGGCTGTGCCGTACCGACGCTCCAGTTCGCGGGTGTGCAGGACCTGGGCGAGCTTGCTGTCGCTGTAGGCCCGCATCGTGGTGAAGCCGCGGGCGTGGTCGAGGTCGTCGAGGTCGATCCGGCCGCCGTAGTGGGCTGCGCTGGAGGTCGCCACCACTGTCGCGCGCGACTCCAGCAGCCGGTCGAGCAACAGCTGTGTGAGCAGGAACGGCGAGAGGTGGTTGACCTGGAAGGTGCGTTCGTGGCCGTCCTCGGTGAGGGTGCGCCGCTGGCTGATCAGGCCCGCGTTGTTGGCGAGCACGTCGATTCGGGGGTACCGCTTGAGCAGGACGGACGCCAACTCGCTGACCTCTCCGAACCTGGCGAAATCGGCCACGTGATGGTCGACGCCGAGCGCGCGTCCGATCGACGCGGTCTTCTCCGCCGACCTTCCCACCACGACGACCCGGTGACCGTTCTCGACCAGCCGCCTGGCGGCCGCCGCTCCGATCCCGTCGCTGGCGCCGGTGATGACGATCACCTTGCGTCGGGTTGTCTCGTCCTGGGCCATTCCGGACCGCCTCACTGCAGTGGCCGGGATCGCCGGCCCGCGGGTTGAGTCGTCGTGTCCGCCGAGCCCCCGAAGTGACCAGTGTGCACCACACGGGCGGTATGTCGCGCGTCGGCCGGCTGGCGGATGGCCGGGCCCGGCCGGTGTCAGCCGGCGATCTCCAGTCCGGAGCCGGACGGGCAGTCGCCCGCGCTCGACTAGAGGGCCGAGCGGGCTCCAGCTGCCGTTTGTCAGGCGACCTGGCCGCTCTGGACGAGCAGCATCGCCAGCGGGCACCGCGGGTCGGGCTGGACGCTCAGGACCACCAGCGAATCGGCCGTGGCTGATGCGTGACGGACGGCCAGCGTCGGGCCGAACTGACGGTTCGTATGTGAGGCCAGCACCATGGCTGGACGATGGCTGGACGCCCCATCTTGACTGATTCGAACACCTGTTCGAAGATGGAGGGGTGTCCGTACGCGCTGCCGAACTCCCTAGCAGGGACGCCCTGCAGCAGTTGGTGCGCGCGAAGGCGGGGACGGCGAAGGTCCACCACCTCGTCCCGGTTCACCCCGCCCTGGCACCGCTTCTTCCCGACGGCGGGCTGCGTCCCGGGGCAGCCTATTCGGTGACCGGGGGAGCCCTGCTGCTCACGCTGCTCGCCGAGCCCTCCGCGGCGGGCTCGTGGTGCGGCGTGGTGGGCGTCCCAGAGTTGGGCGCAGAGGCCGCCCGCAGCGCCGGTGTCGCCCTCGACCGGATCGCCCTGGTGCCACAGCCGGGGGAGCGCTGGCTGTCGGTGGTCGCTGCGCTGGCTGAGGTGCTGCCGGTGGTCGCCGTCCGGCCTGCCGGGAGGGTGCGGGATGCCGACGCCGCCCGGCTCGCCGCCAGACTGCGGGAGCGGTCCTGCGTCCTGCTGGTCTGTGGCGACTGGCCGCGGGTCGAGGCGCGGCTTGCCGTCGACGAGGCGCGTTGGGAAGGGCTGGGCGAGGGCCACGGCTACCTGTCCGGCCGGGACGTGGTCGTGTCGGTCGCCACCAGGAGCACCGCCACCCCGCGCCACGTCCGGCTGGTCCTGCCGGATGCCACGGGGCGGTTGTCGGCGAAGGCCCCGGGTACCGGGCCGGTGGAACTGCGGGCGGTGGGGTGATGCCCCCCGCCGCGGCACCGACGAGGTGCCTGGTCCTGTGGTTCCCGGACTGGCCGGTGACGGCCTGGCGGCTCGCCGAGGACGCCCCGCCGGCAGACGCCGTCGCGGTGGTCGAGGCCAACGAGGTGGTGGCGTGCTCGACAGCCGCCTACGGCGAGGGGGTGCACCCCGGCCAGCGGCGCCGCGAGGCGCAGGCGCGCTGCCCGGAACTCCGGGTGGTGCCGGCCGACCGGCTCCGCGACGAACGCCAGTTCGCCCCGCTCGTCGACCGGGTCGAGCAGGTGGCGCCCGGGGTGCAGGTGGTGCGTCCCGGCCTGGCCGCGCTGCGGGTCCGTGGGCCTGCGCGCTACTACGGCGGTGAGCGCCAGGCCGCTACCGCGCTGCTGGACGGGCTGGACGACCTCGGCGGCGGTGGCCGGGCTGGAGTTGCCGACGGCATCTTCACCGCCGAGCAGGCGGCCCGCGATGCCGACCCGATCCTGGTGGTGCCGGGCGGGGGATCGGCCGACTTCCTCGCGCCGCTGCCGGTCAGCCGGCTGGGCGATGCCGAACTGGCGGGGCTGCTGCCGCGGCTGGGGATCAAGCGGCTGGGCGACTTCGCGTCGATGGACGCCCGCCAGGTCCGCGACCGGTTCGGCGACCGCGGGGTGCGGCTGCACGACCTGGCGGGAGGCCGGGATTCCCGTCCGGTCACGGCGCGCACCCCGCCACCGGAGCTCGCCCGCCAGATCGAGTTCGAGCCCGCCCTGACCCTCGCCGACCAGGTCGCCTTCAGCGTGCGCGCGACAGCGGAGGACTTCGTCGCCGGCCTGGCCGCCGCCAACCTGGTCTGCACAGAGCTCCGGGTCCACCTGCTGGCAGAGGAGGGCGAGCACTGCGAGCGGGTGTGGCTGCACCCGGCCTGCTTCGACGCCGCCGCCGTGGTCGACAGGGTGCGCTGGCAGCTCCAGGCGGCCGCCGGGACGGTGATCGGCAGCGGGCTGGTCAGGGTCCGGCTCGAACCGGTGGCGGTGGACGCGATCTCGCACCACGCCGCCGGGTTGTTCGGCGCCGGCGCCGACGAGAAGGTGCACCACGTCCTGTCCCGAGTGCAGGCGATGCTGGGCCACGAGGGGGTCGTCACCCCCACCATCGGCGGCGGCCGCTGGCTCGCCGAGCGCCAGGTGCTGGTGCCCTGGGGGGACCGCGCGGTGCTGCCGCGGCCCGCGGGACGACCCTGGCCCGGCAGCCTGCCCGACCCGTTGCCTGCCACCGTCTTCGCCGACCGCCGCCGGGTCGAGGTGACCGATGCCAACGGCGCAAGGGTGGGTGTCGACGACCGGTTGCTGCTGACCGGCACTCCGGCCGTGCTGGCGATCGGAGCCGCCCGGCTGCGGCTGGCCGGTTGGGCAGGACCCTGGCCGGTCGCCGAGCACGGCTGGGATCCAGCCCGCGCCACCGCTGGCTGCCGCTTCCAGGTCGCCGACGACACCGGCGGCGCCTGGCTGCTCGTCCTCGACGCCGACGGCTGGTGGGCCGAAGGCAGGTACGACTGATGGGCTACAACAACCCGCCGATCCCGTGGCGGCAACTGGAAGGGACCCTTTCCGGGCGAAAGCCGCCACCTGGCGCCGAGGACGCGCCGTTCTCCTGGCGGCGCAAGCCGTACGCGCCGCCGCCGATCCAGCGCCCAGACGACGCGGTGCCCTATGC